>JAFAZU010000606.1 GCA_019239585.1 Acidobacteriaceae bacterium | reverse complement strand
ACGGTCCAGGCGGCTGCCATGCGCAGAGTCATCGTAACAGCTAGTAAAGACCAGTGCCCGTGAGTCAAAAGGCACATTCCCAAACTGACCGGAAGGGGATGGGTGAAGAACTGGCCGATGTAACCCCAGGGACGGGAACGGCGCGTTGTGCGGGCCCAGCGCAGGCGGTGAGAAAAGTTCTGTAGCATTCCTTCGCTGCCGATACGATGCTCCACCACATAGGAAGACAGGCGAACCACGAAGCCCTGCTCCGCCGCAATCCGGCCCAGCATGAAATCTTCAGAGCTTAAATAATCTTTGACCCGCTCCAGCCCGCCCAGGGAATTCAGTACGTGCTTGCGGGCGACAATCGTGGGCCCGACGGCAAACTTCGTGCCTTCCATCATGACCGCCGTGAACAGACCGGCATGAAAATCGGTATTCATGCCCAGGGCCTCTAAACGTGACCAGATAGTTTTACCCGGAACAGCCCGATAAGGGCAAGTCACCAACCCCAGCCGTTCGTCAGAGAATTCAGCTGCCAGGCATTCGCAAAAATCACGGCCCACCCGCACATCACTGTCGCTCATGACAATCAGGTCATAACGCGACTGGTCGAGCATGCACTGAAGACTGAAAACTTTTGCGTGGGGGTAGGGTGGCTCACCTGTCAGGATGAGCTTAGCGCGAATCGTAGGATACTCCGCCATCAATTGGCGAACCAGGCCGGCAGCAGGGTCCCACTCGTGCCGGACAGCAAACAGAAGTTCGAACCTCCGGTAGTCCTGTTCGAAGTAGCTGCGCAAATTTCCTTCCAGGCCCTCATCGAGTCCGGCGAGCGGCTTCAAGATGCTGATCGCTGCCGGAGTACCGGGCGCGGACGGACGACAGCCGCGCTTGTGCCTCACTGCGGCTGTCACAGCAAGAACACAATATATCCAGCAGCCTAGTAAAACAAGAACTGCAATAAGCACGACGAATTTATTCTTCTAAACTCTTACTTGCAATAAGTTGAGAAAGGCGGGAAACGAAATCGTCCACCCCCACAACCCCCTGATCGCCGCTCTTCCGGTTCCGCACCGAAACTTGTCCCCCTTGAGCTTCGCGATCCCCCACAACCAACATAAAAGGTATCTTATGCAGTTGCGCTTCCCGAATCTTGGAGTTTACCTTATCTTTACGCGTATCGAGCTCTGTTCGGATACCTGCCGAAATTAATTTTTCGTAAACTTGCGTGGCATACTCATTCTGACGGTCGGAAATCGGCAGAACAATAGCCTGGATCGGAGCCAGCCAGACCGGAAATGCACCACCGTACAGTTCGATTAAGTAAGATATCATACGTTCCATAGTGCTGATAATGGCACGATGGATAATAACTGGGCGGTGTTCCTGACCATCCGGGCCGATATAGCTTAGGTCAAACTGGTTGGGAAGATGGAAATCAATCTGAATGGTGGAGTAAGTCTCCTCATGGCCCATGACATCGGCTAATTGAATATCCAGCTTCGGCCCGTAAAAGGCTGCTTCGCCGGGAGCTTCGACGTAGGGAAGGTTCAGCGAATCCATGGCTTCGCGCAAGACGCGCTCACCTAACGCCCACATCTCATCGTTATCGACGTACTTTTCCTTATTTGCCTTATCACGGAGAGACAAACGGTAGCTGTATTGAGTAATCCCGAGATCACGGTAAGCCTGCTCGACTAATTGCATAACTTTGGTGAATTCAGACTTAATCTGATCGGGGGTGCAGAAAATGTGGGCATCGTTCAGCGTCATGGCCCGGACTCGGCTCAGGCCACTAAGCACGCCGGAACGCTCATACCGGTACATGTCGGCGAGTTCGGCGATTCGAACCGGCAGGTCGCGGTAGCTCCGCATCTTTGACTTGTAGATCAGAATGTGATGCGGGCAATTCATGGGCCGCAGCACCATCTGTTCGTTTTCCAGGTCCATGGGCGGGAACATGTCTTCGTGATAGTGCTCCCAATGACCGGAAACTTTGTACAGGTCTACTTTAGCTAGCGGGGGCGTGTAGACGTGCTGATAACCAGTCCTACGTTCCTTGTCTAAGATGTAGTCTTCGAGAACGCGCCGAACAGTCGCGCCTTGCGGCAGCCAGAGCGGCAGGCCGGCACCGACCAGTTCATTGACTGTGAACAGTTCCAGCTCTTTACCGATGCGGCGGTGATCGCGCTTCTTCGCTTCCTCCAGCCGATTGAGGTATTCGTCTAGTTCTTTTTTTGTGAAAAAAGCTGTCCCGTAGATGCGCTGCAATTGCGGATTTTTCTCATTGCCCTTCCAATACGCGCCCGCAATTGACAGCAATTTAAAAGCTTTTAGCTTTTCCGTCGAAGGCACATGCGGGCCTCGGCAGAAATCAATAAAATTTGGCCCCAAAGTGTACTCGGAAAAAACATCGCCCGCGCGTTCCTCAATCAACTCGCGCTTCATCCAGTCATTGCGGTACTTTTCCAAACCTTCTTCTTTGTGCGTCAGCTTGCGGTCAAAGGGAAGATTGCGGGCCTGGATTTCACGCATTTTCGCTTCAATCTTTTCGAGATCTTCAGGGGTAAACTTCGTGTCGCGTTGAAAATCGTAATAGAAACCGGAATCAGTCGGAGGACCGATGCCAAGCTGAGTCTCCGGGAAGAGTTCCAGAACGGCCGCTGCCAGCAGGTGAGCTGTCGAATGGCGGTAAACGTGAAGGGCATCCGGGCTTTTGGGCGTGAGGATCTCAAGAGTACTATCAGTTTGGAGCGGACGCGTGAGGTCAAACAGTTCTCCATTGACGCGAGCGACAATAGCATCAGCAGCCAAGCGCGGGCTGATCGATTGCGCAACGTCAAGGGGACGCGTGCCTTGCGGAAAAGACTGCTGGCTGCCATCCGGCAGAGTGATGGTCAAAGAATCCATGCTTCAGGGGTAAATTCGAGCGTAGCAAAGAACATAACCTTTACCGGGTCCGGAACGAAGTAATTGCTAGACTGAAGGTACTTCGTGGGCACTTCTTCCATTACACCTGGTTTTGATGAATCGGCTCTGGTTGCGCGGGCGAAAAGCGGGGACATGGATGCGTTTTCAGAACTGGTGACGCACTATGAACGCCGGGTTTTCCGCATGGCTAAGCAGATCACCCAAAACGACGATGATGCCGAAGATGTGCTGCAGGAAACCTTTTTAAAGGCTTATACTCACCTCGACAACTTTCAAGGCAACTCGAAGTTCTATACTTGGCTGGTCCGAATTGCCGTGAATGAAGCCTTGATGAAGCTGCGCAAACGGCGTTCTGATAAAACAGTTCCTTTGGACGAACCGATCAATACCGGAGAAGACGAGATGGTCCGGGAAATCGCCGTTTGGGACGAAAATCCGGAAGAAAGCTACTCGCGCGAGGAGCTAGGCACAGTTTTGAACGAGGCGATTCAAAGTTTGAAGCCAGCTTATCGCACCGTTTTTGTCTTACGAGACATCGAAGAACTGTCCATCGAGGAGACAGCTGAGGCTTTGAAGTTATCGATTTCAGCGGTGAAGAGCCGCCTTTTACGCGCGAGACTGCAGCTCCGGGAAAAGCTGACCCGGCAGTTTAAAAAGAAGGGGGATGACGCGTTTGCTTACCTGTAAGCAGTTTTTGCAGGAATTGAACGAGTTCCTCGACAACGAGCTGGACCCGGCGTTCCGGGCCGAGTTGCAGCGGCATGTGAACGAATGCCCAAACTGCTGGGTTGTTTGCGATACCACCTTAAAAACTATCAAAGTTTTCAAAGGCATGCAGTCGCAGCCTCTCCCTCCCGGTGTGCATTCTAGATTATGGGCGTACCTCGGTAAACGTTGCGGGTGCAAGCGCAAGGACGAGAGCGATATTACGGAAGTTTAACGGTCGCTAGACTAAGCACATGGAGACAGATCGGCTTTATGCCATCTCCAAGGTGCTTTCAGACCCTACCAGATTTGAAATTTTGAAGCGTATTGCTGCTGCTGATGAAATTGCCTGCGCGGCACTGAAGGAGGCATTTCCTGTGACGCAAGCAACCATTTCTCACCATTTACGTGAACTGCAGGAAGCTGGCCTAATTGAGGTCCGAAGGCAAGCCAAGTACATGCATGTAAAGCTGAATGATGCAGTTTGGAGTGAATACGTCAGAGCATTAGCTGCTCTTCTGCCGCACAACTCCGAAACGCGCTGAATCTTCTCATTTTGATGCTCATCATATTGATGGTTGTCTAAGTGAGGCAACCTTCAAGGAGACAATATGGAAAGACTGAAGGACAAAGTTGCTGTTGTAACCGGCGCATCAAAGGGCATAGGCGCGGCCATTGCGGAGAAGTTTGCCGAGGAAGGCGCGTCCGTGGTCGTGAATTATGCTCGCAGCGCGAAGGAGGCCGAGCAGGTTGTAAACCGCATTAAGGAGAAGGGCGGAAAAGCTGTTGCGGTAAAGGCGGATCTCAGTAAAGTCAGCGAAATTAAGCCGCTTTTTGAGAAGGTCCAGCAGGAGTTTGGGCGTGTTGATATTGTCGTCAATAATGCGGGCGTCTATGAATTTTTGCCGCTCAACAGTATTACGGAAGAGCATTTTAATCGGCAGTACGACCTGAACGTAAAGGGGCTGATTTTTACTACTCAGGAAGCTGTGAACCGGTTTGACGGGCGGGGCGGAAATATTATTAACTTAAGCTCTGTCGTATCAACCGCACCGACGCCGAACGGCTCCGTTTATGCCTCTACCAAAGCGGCTGTGGACGCAATCACACGAAGCTTGGCAGCGGAACTCGGATCACGAAATATTCGAGTCAACTCCGTACTGCCGGGACCAGTCGAGACGGAAGGTACAAGCGCGATGCCTGGGGTTAAAGACTTTTTCAGTGGTTTAGCGGCGCAAACTCCGCTGGGCAGGGTGGGGCAGCCGCAGGACATTGCGAATACGGTCGCTTTTCTAGCGTCAGATGAAGCTGGCTGGGTAACGGGACAGACCATTTATACCACTGGTGGACTGCGTTAACTCTAACGGGGAAGCTGGTCAAAAATCTCGTTGAAACGCTTCTTCTGTTCAGGGGTGAGGACGTCGAAGATATGCCTTTTTCCAACAGCCGCTACGTCCTGCCATTCTTCCTGAATGTTCTGATAATACTTGACGTAGTCGTCCAGCTCCTTCGTAATAATTTTTTCCTGTTCGGGCGTAAGGTTCAGTTCAGCCTTTAAATTCTGCAAGGTGATCGCGACGGGGTGTCTGTTATCTATTCTTTGATGAATATAGCGGCGTGTCAGGACTGAACCAAACGCCGCTCCGCACAGAAAAATCACAAGAAGGGTGACGAGTACCTTGGGGTTTGACCAGCTCGCCTCGTCGTTTTGCAGCACCGGACGCCGTGATGTGACAGAACTGCTGATTGGGGAACTCCTACTGCGAAGCAAAGTTTACCAGTACCGCATCCCTTTGTTGTGCCGGGCTGCCAAACACGGGAGATTCGACATAGGCCCGTTCAACTGTTGCTCTCTGGTGTTCCAAGTTGCTTTCATTCGTTTCCTGCGCTACTACATAGACTCCTAGTACCACAGCCAAGGAAAGAGACATATAGGCCAGGCGCGTGCGAACAGGAGAATAGATAAACCCGGCCCAAATAGAGATTTTTGCTCGATCTTCGATGGTTTGCAGTACGCGCGCATAAAAGCCGACAGACGGCTCCAGTTCCTCCGGCGCGCGCAGAGATTGAAAAAGCTCAGATTGAGCTTGCATGGATTTAAATTCAGACAAACATTCAGAACAAGATGCCAAATGGTGCCCCGACTTGCCTTGTCCTATAACCCCACTCTTTTTTGCAAGTAGATCTTCTAACTGATTCCGTACCGGCTCGTGCATATTTCCCTCAAAAGCCTTGACCCAAATGCGAATCTGTTGTTCGCTTACTTAAAACTTTACTACGAAAACATTAGCTCTAAAAGACGGAAATTAGGCGATGGACGAAGCCACAGGCGCCTTTTCCAGTCTTTGAGCTGCTTTCACTAATTTCTGGCGGGCACGAAACAACTTCACTTTAATAGTGTTCTCATTTAATCCTGTCATCTCAGATAACTCTTCGACAGAGTGCCCTTCCACCTCCTTGAGAAGAATCAGCGAACGGTCCTCTTCCGAGATTTTGGATAGAAGCTTAAAGATAAGGTCGTGTTGTGCAAGCTGCTGATCCACGGGCGGCGCATGGTCCGTTGCCGGTTCCGAGTTTTCCATCCGTAATGAATCATCGGCCGAGAAATCACTTTCATAGACCAATTTTCGGACTCTTTTCTTACGCAAGTAGTCATAGCACTCGTTAACCGTAATCTTGTAGATCCAGGTCAGAAGTGAGGAGCGGAAGTCGAAGTTTTTAATAGAGAAATAGATTTTGGCGAAAACCTGCTGCGCAATATCTTCGGCGTCGTTCCGGTTGCGCAGAATGCCATAAATGATGGAGAAAACTTTGGCCTGGTAGCGCTCTACGATCTCGCGAAAGGCAAGTTCGTCCCGTGCCTGTACCCGCCGGACCAGCGCGGCCTCTTCGGTGATTCGGTGATCCAATTTACTTTTCGCTCGAGTTGCCTCACCAGAGACAATCGGAAAGGGAAGAGTTGCACCTAATCCGCCCATATATGCCGACGGACGTGCCCCTCTTTTCACGCGTTACAACAATTTGACGTCCGAGCAGCAGGGCTGGTGCCAAGGATTGTTGTGAAACTGGAACTTTGAGCGTTCCGTTAACATCAAATCCGTGGTCCTTCGTTGTAAACTAAGGATTTAAGCTTGTGTTTGGAAGGAACTAAGGATGATTCAGCTTACCGAAACCGCTATCAGCAAGGTAAATGAGATTTTAGGTATGCAGGAGCCGAAACCGGCCGGCTTGCGTATTGCCGTGGTGGGGGGCGGTTGCTCCGGGTTCAGCTACTCGATGGCGTTTGAAAACCAGCCGAACATGCTGGATAAGACCTATAACTTTGGCGATCTGAAGGTGTTTATTGACCAGGCCAGCATGTTGTACCTGGATGGCGCCGAAGTGGACTATGTGGAAACGCTGGAAGGCTCCGGCTTTAAGTTCAACAATCCGCAAGTGAAATCCACGTGCGGCTGTGGCAGTTCGTTTAACGTGTAAACTTCCGCGAATTATAATCAGTTTTTAGGGCCGAAGAAGTCTTGTGCTTCTTCGGCCCTTTTGCATAAGGGAAAGAGCATGCGGCACGACCTGACTACTGAAGCACAGAACCCTGCCTCCACCGCCATTGACGCGCTTCGAACGGAGCAGATGCTGGAGATTATCAATGCTGCCGATGCGGAGATCGCAGGGGCAGTCCGGCGTGAGATTCCTATTATCGCGGCTGCCGTGGACGGAATTACCGAGCGGCTCGAAAAAGGGGGGCGCTTATTTTATATCGGGGCTGGAACGTCAGGCCGGCTGGGTGTCCTGGATGCTTCGGAGTGCCCGCCCACTTTTAATGTGCCGCCTGAGATGGTACAAGGCTTGATTGCGGGCGGCGATGAGGCTTTACGCCGCTCGGCCGAGAAAGCTGAAGATGACCCCGAAAGGGGTAAGCGCGACTTGGAGGAACGGGGATTTGGATCCGGTGATGCCCTGGTCGGGATTGCCGCGAGCGGCAGAACGCCTTATGTTCTCGGCGGCTTGCGATATGCACGCGGTTTAGGCGCATTGACAATTGGTTTGAGTTGCACAGCTAACTCCGAGGTGGCCCAAACTGCGGAAATTGCCATTACTCCCATTCCCGGACCGGAAGTCATCACAGGATCGACCAGAATGCGAGCCGGAACCGCCACCAAGATGGTGCTGAACATGTTGAGCACAGGCGTGATGATCCGCATGGGGTACGTTTACGGCAATTTGATGGTAAACGTGCAGCCCACCAATGATAAGCTGACCGATCGGGCGCGCCGCATTATCTCTGCCATTACAGGCGTGTCCTATGATGAAGCATCGAGGTTACTGGCGAAAGCCGGCTCTGTTCGTACAGCAGTTATCATGTATGAACAAAAAGCATCACCCGAGGAAGCCGAGGCGATATTGGTGGCTGCTAAGGGTCGCTTGCGCGTGGCTCTCGGTCAGTAATCCGGAATAACAGTACACATGGATAAGTTCAGGATTGTCGGCGGTACGCCGTTGAATGGAGAAGTGCAGGTGAGCGGATCGAAAAATTCGGCGCTTCCTGCCTTGGCGGCTTGCCTGCTGACGCATGAGCCGGTGACTCTGCGTCGTATTCCGCAGGTCAAAGATATTATCACTATGGAAAAGCTGCTGGCCTTTACGGGAGCAGCGATTCAGGACGGAAGCGGAACTGTGGAAGTGCATGCCAGGTCGCTCGAAAAGCCGGAAGCTCCGTACGATGTCGTAAAGACCATGCGGGCTTCCAGCCTGGTTTTAGGTCCCTTGGTAGCCAGAACAGGCCGGGCGCGAGTTTCCATGCCCGGCGGCTGCGCTATCGGTGCGCGGCCCATCAATCTGCACGTGCAGGCGTTGGAGCAGCTAGGGGCTAGCATTGAACAGTCGTACGGGTATGTCGAAGCGCAAGCGCCGGACGGATTGCGCGGCGGCGAAATCCACTTCGACCGCATTACCGTTACAGGAACAGAAGATGTGCTTATGGCGGCAGTGCTGGCGCGTGGCGAGACAGTGATTAGTAATGCGGCACGCGAGCCGGAAGTGCAGGACCTAGCCAATCTGCTCACTAAAATGGGCGCGCAGATCGAGGGCGCGGGAACTTCCACCATTCGAGTAGCAGGAGTGGAGCGCCTTCACGGAGCGGATCATACAGTTATTCCGGACCGGATTGAAGCCGGAACCTTTTTGTTAGCCGGAGCGATTTCAAAGGGTGAACTGATTGTCAACGGCTGTGTGCCGGAGCATGTCTGGGCGTTGGTGATCAAGATGAGACAGGCCGGAGCGGAAGTCGAGGAGATCGATGGTGCATTGCGAGTACGTTGCAGCCGTCGGCCCAAAGCAACCGATGTGACGACGGAAGAGTATCCGGGGTTCGCGACCGACCTGCAGGCGCAATACATGGCATGGATGGCAACGGCCCAAGGCATTAGCTTTGTAACCGAGACGATCTTTGAGAACCGTTTTATGCATGCCTTGGAGCTGGCGCGCATGGGAGCTAATATTCGCATTGAAGGCAGGCAGGCGATTGTGGCGGGAGAAGAGAAGCTGATGGGGGCGCAAGTGATTGCTTCGGACCTGCGCGCGAGCGCGTCACTGGTGTTGGCTGCTCTGGTCGCCGATGGTGAAACCATCATCGATCGGGTTTATCATATGGATCGTGGCTATGAACGGATTGAAGGCAAACTGGCCTCCGTCGGCGCGAAGATCGAACGAATTCAGTAAAGGTCCTATGAGCACACCAGTTAAACACCACAGCCCAGGATTTCTGGCCCTTGTTCAGGATGCGAAGGGGCGCATTCGAGAGATCGAAATTAACGAGTACAAACGAATGCGCGAGCGCGGCGATGCCGGACAGCTCGTTGACGTTCGTGAAGACCATGAATGGAATCTTGCCCATGCGGCAGGCGCCATTCACCTGAGCAAAGGGACCATCGAACGTGACATCGAAACGGCATTTCCGGACAAGAACACAAAGCTGGTACTCTACTGCGGCGGCGGTTACCGTTC
>JAFAZU010000522.1 GCA_019239585.1 Acidobacteriaceae bacterium | reverse complement strand
GTATGGTCGGCAAGCTGTCCATCAGGCCGGAAAACTGGGCTCACCCTGAACAGTACCAGCCCAATTGACGGTTTGTCCGTCGCCCTGGCACAACTCGAAAACTGTACGGACTTTTCAGGGTGTAGTTGCTGGGCCTCTGCGCGGGTGGCACGAGCGTCAGAGCAAGGGGCGTCTTCGACGGATCAGCCCGGCCCCTCAACGGTCCGAAGTGTTCCCAACGTGACGGAGCGCAAAGGCTACGATCGCTAACGCGATCCCCTTGCCCAGGTTGCCACTGTAGGCTCCACGGGGCAGCAGGGGTGCTATGGGGGACAGCGCGAAAGCGGCCAGGATCGAGCTCGGCTCAAACAGGATCAGCGCCACGCCCGCCGAGCGCGGCAATACGCCGCACTGCAGAGTGCCGACGCCGAAGCACGCCAACCCCACCAACCAGATCACCGGACCGGCGGGAGCGCCCAGCCCCTCGAGCGACCTCACGTTGAGTTGCAAACCGATGTTGCCGACCAGCATCAGCGCCGAGGCGACCACGACCGTGGCGAAACCCAAGCGCTCGGTCCGGGAGCGGCCGCGCTGGATCAGGTGCACGCAAACCAACGCCATGATCGTGAGAACAAATGGCAGCGGCCAGAACGTCTCGCGACGATTGTCCTGAAACGGACGCAAAACCGACTCGACCCCCATGGCAAACCAAGCCAGCGCGCCCACCAGGCCGCAACGAAACCCAAGCGTGCCGATTTTCATTTGCTTGTCGATCGGCACGTGTGCCGTTCGGGCACTAGGTTGTATCGAACCGGAAGCGGTAATCATGGTCGGTTTATGTCCCTCTCTTGATTACGCGTGGAACAGGGTTCGCTCGGCTCACGGCAAAGCAAAATCATTCCCTCGCGCGTACCTTGAGCGAGTTTGCAGTCTATTTGCCCTCAGCATCGTACTGATCCATCCATTGCAGGCATTCCCGGAATTGGGGCAAGCTGATACGAAAGTTCATGGCACCCAGGCCGTACGCGGTGTTGTCGATCCGCAAGTGAAACATCTCGTTATTTTCCATAGCCGGGAAAATGACATGAAACAAGACGTCTCTCGGGAGGGGTGCCTCCATGGTAAACACGTCCTTGTTCCTATAGCGTTGCGCGATCGGAAATTGCAGCTCCCCTGCTTGCCTGACGTTCACGCCTACTTTGAGCAATGAAGGATTTTCCTGGGCGGCAGGTCCCTGGTGCCAGGCGTAGAGCTCCGAAGCGCGATGCGAGACGTAAATGACTGCTCCATATTGATACGACTGGTCTTGCCAAGCGATGTCGTGGTGCAGCTTATCGCTCGGCACCAGCGCAACCATGGGGCCGCTCGATAAAGTGCAGGCCCAGCCGGTCTTCTCCTTGTGCAGTTGAACCTTCCATCCCAACGACACCCAACGCCTTCCCCCATCGGGCGACGGCAGCGAAGAATAGGCAATCTTTCCGGCTAATGGAACCTGGCCCCAAGCGGACCCGGCACAACAGAGCGTTCCGGCCAGGATGCTAGTTAAAAGATATCTGCTCATTGATCTTCCCCCCATTCGAAAACGCGCAAAAAGAACGGACGAGAGCTCAAGAAAAGTTCGTTCCGTGCCGCAGCCAAATAGGATTTTGCGGGCTTCGGTTTGTCGCGGAGCGCAGCTGGTCGTGGCGGTCTAGAGTGCGCTGCTGTGGGCGAGCGGAGAGGCATACGGGGCAACGCGGAAACGCGGAACGAGGTCTATCGAAAGCTCGGCCTCGATCGGTTCATTTTCCGTATCGTCCGTGATTCGTCCAGAGCACGCCATAAGTTCTCCGCCGGATGACGATGGCTGATGGGTTTCGAGCATAAGGAGCTGATGTTAAGAAAGACGCTTTTTGTTCTTCTCGGATCGATGGCATTGCATTCGATCACAGCAAAAGAGGTGATGCTGATGAATCGAGTGGGTCCTTCTAAATCCGAACTCTGGATCGCGAATGCAGACGGAACTCACGCGCACAAGCTTCTTCGTGCTTCGGTTACCATGCCTCGTTTTCGCGGGACGGCTCATCGCAACGCCCGCTAACTAATAGTCGTTGGGAAGACGCGATGCCGGTTTTTGTTCCGATTAGCACTGCTGCAACAGTGCTTCGGTGATCACCATCTCGCAGTAGGTGCGGACCCTTTTAGAGCTAGCGTATCGCCAGTTCTGAGCAGATTGTCGGCAATCCGTTAAGTGGACCAAAAGCCATCCGGGCATCGCAGCCTTCGGGTTCAGCTTCCAGATAGCCTGTCGCTTGCTTGAAGCCCCATAAACGAGCGCTCACGTTTCGCAATGCCCAAATGTGATGGTCCCGGCCTACACCCTCGCGTAGCGCCGCTCTATTGCTGCTCTAGCGCCATAATGCGTTGGCGCACCTGGCCAAATACCGTCAAACCGTTTTCACTAACCGGTGAAACTCAGGATACGAAATCGGATCTGTCTCACTGCGGCCCATTGTGCTTTCAAAACTAGCGCACAACTTGCCGGAATGGATTATGTTGAGGACGGGTAGGGCGGTTGCCTACTAGCATATGTTGTGACGAGGAGCGAAGCGCGTAACCAAGCATGCCAAAGCCTATGGTGGTCAGCAGGCCAAATGCTATGCGGCCTGTCTCCTTTCCAACCATCTGTTGCAGCGCGACCAGCACCGGGACTGCTAGGCCGCACAAAAAAGGCAGACAGGCGCGGTAACCCGTCCAGCAACGGGCAGTCAAGATCGCCATCCCCGCCGCGCACATCAGCAAATGGCTTAGTGGCCACGCCAGGTCGGCTAAGCCGAAGAGTCCTGAGAGGGTGTTTGCCTGCGCGAGTTCGAGACTTTGCTGCACTGCCGCAAGGAGCAATAGGCTCATCTGGGCGACGAAGAGAATCTGGACCCAGGAACGAGCGCACAGCGTGCCTTGCTGGCCATTCTGCGCGGTTCGATACCTGCCTGTTACGCCTGTCTGATTCAGACCTATGAGCGTCGCACCGAAACCGCACAGGTAAATCAAGCCGATGATTGCATCACCACGCCCCAACTCGCCACCCGGAAGATGATCCGTGGTCAGCAACAAAGCTTCGAGCAGCATGAGCGGGCTGGTTATCAGGGCAATTGTTCCCATTGTCCTCGCATCAAAACTCATATTTGTCCTCTGTATTCACCGCGCCCATGCTCCCGATAGGTGTCTGTTGTGGGCGCTCTCAATGCTTGGCAGCTGCGAGGATCTTCGCCGCCGCTGACTGCACCATGGGCGTGATCACATCCTCTCCATCGGTCTTTGCCTTGGCTTTCTCGACCTGATTCAGCACCTGCTGACCGGAACGAGTTATGAGGCTATACCCAAATGTGACTTCCGATTTCGCCGTAATCCCGGATGCCACACTAGCCACGTTTGCCGCTAGTTCGGCACTCTGCAGTACGGTAGCTGCCTTGGTCAGTCCCGCACCAGGCACCATGGGGCTCATCTGCCTCAGCGCGCTCAAACCCTTCAGCCCTCCGAAGCCCCCTGCTTTCGCTTGGCTCACCGTTGAGGCAAGAACGTAGTCGCAGCAATCGCCCATCAACGCATCCAGCTTGATGACCTCCACGTTGGGACTTTTCAGGACTTGCATTTCGAGGGTCCGCAACGCTTCTCCGGCTCCGCTTGTATAGACAGGTGCAATCACGCCGATCCGGACGACGCCGGGCTGTGCCGTCTGTCCCTGTAGCCAGCCTGCTGCGAGCAAGCCGCCGACGCAAGCCACTCTTTTCGAAAACCTCATATTCATATCTCCTTTGTGAGGAGCAGCTTCTGTGCGCCTCACTGAGATACGCGCAAGGATTCGTTCTTTGGGATCAGCTTGTCGCGTTTTTTTCTCGCCTGCCGCGCTTGCGCGCAGTTCGCGCATCAGCCAAGCTTTAGCAAGCGCCCAGTGCTGATTCACAAGCCGCAAGTACGCCTCATGCACTAGCGCCGTGCTCTGCAGGGTGTGCGAATGTTTCTCCCGCCGAGATGGCTCCCGGCCAGGCGCTTCAGCTCGTCATAGATCAGGGGCAGCAAGCGGTCGAACGCCTGACGGTCTCCCTGCCCGTTTGCAATCAATAGTTCTGTCACGCTGGGTTGATCGGACTCAGACGAAATAACGAACGCGTCCAATTATATTTTAATGTTGTCGAAAGGCATGATCCCTGTTTCCGGTGATCTGCGCGTAGTGGGATATGAGGCTCAAACTTCTTACTTTCACTCTTACGCTCTTTTCCATCGGGACCGCCAGCGCATGGGCGGACAACATCTTTTCCGACAACTTCGATTTCGGACCATCGATCCAAACTCCCCTCGGTACCGGCAATGTCGATTCCTATCTTCAGAACGATAGTACGGTCTACCAAAGTACCTTCGCTGTGTTTGGCTCGCCGAACAACGGCTCCGTCCCGGGATGCCCAGCGCCCGAATCAGGCAATTGCCTGAATTTGGCTGGCGATTACGATGTATCCCAAGTCGTCACTCGCTCTCCCATTTCTCTATCAGCCGGCAACTACGAACTCACTTTCCTGTACGCGGGTTCACAGCGTTCTCAGGATCTCAACACACTCGATTCGGCCAAGGTCTCGCTCGGAAACGTCTTCTCGCAGAGCTTTTCCGCGGCACCTGGCAGCGGCCCGCAAACGTTCGACTTGAAATTCACAGTGAACTCTCCTATTTCGGCGAATCTCGTCTTCACGGACACAACACCGCGTCCGGTTAACAATGATTTCTTCGATGGCGTATTGATCGACAACATCCAGATGTCGACCGCTCAAGCAGCAGCTGCTCCTGAACCGGCCTCCCTCGTGCTCTTCACCGCCGGCGGTCTCCTGGTCCTCGCTGGCTGCTGGCGCAGCCGCCGGCGCAAGCTGCACGTAAGCCAATAGAGCGCAAGGAACCGCCTCTGAGGCTCGCCATGCTGTGCATCTTAGTGATTCTGTCGGCTGTTGCCAGCTTGGCAGGCGTTCTGTTGCTCGGGCTGCCAGGGAGGCTTGGTAGACCAAGCCTCCCTGGCACTCGTGCCCGGCGGAACGTTCCAGGCCATCAAACCGGATGCGGCCTGGCCGAGTGCGTTGTTAGTATCCATTCTTGGTCCGCGGGGCCTGCCCTTGGCTTATTTCGTGGCTCGGCGATTCTTATCAGCGAGCAAAAAAGGGTGCATCTTAACAGTCCTTGAAATCGTTTGGCTCTTTGTCATCTGTGTCTTACTGTCACTAATTCCCGAATGAGGTAACCATATGGTTAGAATTTTCTCTCTGTTGTCGCTGGCTGTGCTCACTCTGCAGGCCCAGAACTCATCCATACCTGCTGAAATCGTCGGTGCCTGGTCCTCGAGCGAAGTCCGAACGATCCAGTTCAGCAATCGATCGAGCACCGCCTTCGCACGTCCGAGCGGGGCCACGATCAAGTACCAGATCAACCCGGATGGAACCTACCGCGAGGATACTCTGATCCAAACCTCGACGTACAACTGCACCGACACCGTTTTCGCCGAGGAAACCGGTCGTATTCATGTAGACGGATCCAAGCTCGTCTTTGAGGCAACTGGCGGAACTCTCCGCAGCACCGATAATTGCAATGCCCGATTCAACTACGTGAAGCAGCTGCCTCATCGGGAACGCGTCATGACGGAATGGCTGGTGCGGAACGGTTCATCGGGCCCGGAACTCTGTATGTCTGACAGCAAACATCCTCTCTGCTACAAGCGCGCTGAAAGGACGGGCCCTTCGAATGTTCAGAAGTAACGGAAGTAAATTCCTTCCTCTCTTACTGGCAACCTTCGTACTCGAAACTCACGGCGAGACGCCGGTGCCTGTCCAGCTCACTCCCTTCCTCAAAGGTGGTCTGGTCCTGAACGCGCAAGTGAACGGCAAGTTCGGAACCTTTCTCTTCGACACGGGTGCTGGAGTTACGAGCATCACTCCGCAGTTCGCTGCCGCAATCGATTGTAAACCGTGGGGCCAGATCTCCGGTTTCACGATAACTGCCCAAAGATTGGACATGCAGCGGTGTGATAGTGTGAATCTGCAGATAGCCGGTTTCGAGACGCGTCGGGAGATCATCGGTGTATTTGACGTGGATCAGATGATGTTGTCGGCAGCGCCCAAGCTGGACGGCACGGTCGCTCTGGACGTCTTTGTACATCGTTCCGTCGCGTTCTCCTATTCGGCGAAGACGCTCCGAGTCTCCGACACACCCAAGTTGCCACAAACGGCGGCTTTGCCGGTGCACATCGTACGAGATGCAGAAGGACTGGCGCTCTCCGTCAACTTGCCCGTCACCACATCTCGCGGGATCGCCTGGTTTGGGATTGATTCTGGAAATGTCAGTCCGTTCACCTTGATTGCGAAGCCCTATGCGGAGCTATTCACGCTCGATGGGTCTGCCAAAGGTCCACAAAAGACGGAACTGCATCTGGCAGACGGCCTCACTTTTGCCTCTGACGCTCGGGTGATGGACCTGATCCTGGATGGCAATCTCGGCGTCACGTTTCTATCGAACTACGACCTTGCGCACGGACGCGCATGGCTTACTGCGAAAGAAAGGCAGAACCCATGAACAATCCCAAAGAAGTTGTCCTCGCGTATGTAGACGCCTTCAATCGCAGGGATCTCGATAAGCTCTGCAGTTTGTTCACGGAGGATGCCTGCATCTGGGGTGTCCTCGGTTGGGGCACCGTCGAGCAAGCTCGTCCGGTCTGGCACGACTTGATGACCTGTTTGCAGATTCACCTCAAAGTGGAGTCCATGCTTTCCGAAGGCGACTGCGTGGCCGTCCGTTATACCGAAAGCGGCCGATCCGTGCAGCCGTTCCGCGGCCAAGGCCCCACCGGAAACAGCTACGAGCTATTAGCGATGGAGTGGTTCGAGGTGCAAGAGGGTCGCATTTCGCGGCGCTGGGGAGCGCGCGACTCGGCCGCCCAGAATCGCCAACTAGGGTTTTCATAATCGAACCTGAAGCATGATCGGGCGCTAATCAGCGAAGCGTCCTCTCGGCCCAAAGCCCACCCTCGAAATTTGTCAAGATCGGGGGACCATTGTCGGTAGCCGCGCAGCTTGCATCAGAAGGTAAGTGCGCTCAGCGAGATTTGCTGTTTTGGCCGCAGCCGCACGGTAATATGTCGCTGCTGCATGCGAATCGCCAGCCATTTCCAGCAGATGGGCGCGAACGGCGTCCATACGGTAATGTTCAGCAATTCGCTGGTCCTCCTGAAGCGCATCCAACAAATGCAACCCCTCTTGGGGGCCATGTACCATCGCTGTCGCGATGGCGTGATTTAGGATCACCATCGGATTGTCCGACATCCGTTTCAACAATTCGTAGAGCGCCAGGATCTGAGGCCAATCCGTATCTTCGGGGCGCTCGGCTTCGTCGTGAACAGCAGCGATCGCCGCTTGCAATTGATAGGGTCCGACGGAGCCTTTCGGCAGGACGGCTGAAAGCAGTGTGACCCCCTCTGCAATCTGTTCCCGGTCCCAAAGCGCCCGATTTTGCTGCGCGAGCGGAATCAATTCATCGTTGGGGCCGGTTCGGGCATGCCGCCGCGCGTCCGTCAACAGCATCAGCGCAAGCAGGCCGGCAATCTCCGGATTCTCGGGCTGCAGCCGTAAGGCCATGCGCGTCAGGCGTATCCCCTCCTGTGAAAGATCGGCGCGCCGCAGGTGTGGTCCTGCCGTAGCCGTGTATCCCTCGTTGAAGATCAAGTACAAAACGTGGAGCACCGAGCGCAGACGCACGCCGCGCTCTTCGGCACCAGGCATTTGGAAGGGAATGCCCGATGCCTTGATGGTCCGCTTCGCCCGACTGATTCGCTGCGCCATCGTTGCCTCCGGAACCAGGAACGCAGTGGCAATCTCAGCCGTGGTGAGACCGCCCACGGCGCGCAGCGTCAAAGCAATCGCAGAGGAAGGCGTCAGAGCCGGATGGCAGCACATAAACAGAAGAACCAGCGCGTC
>JAFAZU010000482.1 GCA_019239585.1 Acidobacteriaceae bacterium | reverse complement strand
CGCCAGAATCTTCGCGAGCGCCGGCAATGCTTCTTCGGAGTGATACTCCGCATCATCGCCCGCAACCAGAACAACATGCTTGCCCTTGCCTGGACCATCCCCGCCTTCGTAGGTGACCCCTGCTGCGTTGAGAATACTGCTGAAGATCAGGAAAGCAAGAGGAAGCAGCAATAACTTTTTCATCCCACCTCGGCCACCGCCACTATTTAAATAGATTGTAATGCCGATTAGAGCAAATTTCAGGTTAGTGTGCGGGTGAGATAGGCTAACGGAAGAAGGGCAGCAGTCGTATGCAGTATTCCGATGATCTGCGACAGAAACTGGTGGAGGCTTGGCAAGCCGGTCATGGCACGCAGGCCGAGTTGGCCGAGTGGTTTGGCGTGAGTCTGCGCTGGGTGGAGAAAGTGCTTGCGCGCTGGCGCAGGACCGGGCAAACCGCTGCTCGCCCGTTCCGGCACGGTCCGCCGCCCTCGCTCCCTTTGACCCGTCTGGAGCGACTCGTCCAGCAGCACCCGGCGGCGACGCTGGCCGAATTAGGCGGCCGCTTCCAAGCTGGCCGAATTAGGCGGCCGCTTCCAAGTGAGCGCCGCCACGGTGCATCGTGCCCTGGCACGCTTGGACCTGCCGCGTAAAAAAAGACCCTGCACGCCAGCGAACGCGACACCCCTCGTGTGCAGAGGCTCCGTGCGCGTTGGCGCCAGACGCGCCGTGGTCTGGACCCGCGCCAGTTGATCTTTATCGATGAAAGCGGCCTCAATCTGGCCTTAACACGTCTGTATGCCCGTGCCCCGCGCGGGGTGCGGGCGGTCGGAGCGGTGCCGCAGAACTACGGCCAGAGCCTGACGGTGTTGGGCGCTTTGGACTGCCACGGGATACGGGCGGCGTTAGTGGTGCCGGGGGCGACGGATCAGGAAGTGTTTCTGAGCTTTATTACACAAGTGCTCGGGCCGCAGCTCCGACCGGGGGCCGTGGCAGTGATGGACAACTTGGCGGCACACAAAAGTGTAAAGGTGGCTCAAACGCTTCAAGCAAGGGGGGCGCAGCTTTACTACTTGCCGCCGTACTCGCCCGACTACAACCCCATCGAGCAGGCTTGGAGCAAGGTCAAGACTTTGTTGCGAGGTATCGGCGCACGCACCCACACCAAACTGTACCGATCACTCAAGACCGTCTTGACGCAGGTGACCACACAAGACGCCGAGGCCTGGTTTGCCCATTGCGGCTATCCCGTACACTAACCTGAAATTTGCTCTAGTGGAAAATACACCACCCCGATCCAGGCCCGCAGCGCCGGAGGCCGCGGCTGGCAAGGCAGCGCGGAAATACTGCTAACACAGGCCGGCTCTTCACTGACCGGCCACGTCACGCTTCACCATCCCACCGCCGGAACGGTCCAAATCCCCATTACCTCCGGGTCCGTGCAAGGCGGCCAGGTTGTGTTTTTCGGGCATACGACGCTGCCGCTGGGAACCGTGGATCTGAAGTTCACCGGTCTCCTCAAGACCAATCGCATCGAAGGCGGCGCGGCTCTCGAACTGAACTCGCTATTCGGGGAGGAGCATGACAACGCGAACTGGCAACTGGCCAAGGCGTAGGCACTGCTCCCTGTCCGTTTGCTGCCTGCCGAAGGTGGCTAGAAAAGGGGTGAAGGGCCATGTCATTTGCATCTTCTGCCTTTGCACTGTATTCCTGCTACCGGCGCTCTTCCCGCCCCGATCGTATCTATGAAACAACAATATCTTTTGTTTTGCGACGGCTCTTGCCTCGGCAATCCCGGCCCCGGTGGCTGGGCCTATCGCATCTGGCAAGGCCCGCACCTCGTACGAGAACAGTCCGGTACCGAACAAAGCACCACGAACAACCGGATGGAACTCCGCGCCGCCATTGAAGGCCTGAACTCCTTCCCGACGGCCGGCGACATTCTCGTTCTCTCGGACAGCCGCTATTTGATCTCGGGCATGACGGAACTGCTGTCGCTGTGGAGCGCGCGAAATTGGCGCTCGAGCAACGGCGCGGCGATTCAGAATCAGGCCCTCTGGCAAGAGCTGTGGCGCGCCAGCATCCGGCACAAAGTGTCCTGGCACTGGGTGCGAGGCCACTCCGGCGTGCCCGAACAAGAATCTGTCGATCGCTTGGCTGCGACCGCAGCCCGGTCCGCTGCGCGGGCCGCTTAATTCTGCTGACACGTTCGAGAGAGAACGTGCGACAGAGATCCTGCCCACAGCTTTCCTCCGACTGTGGGCAGGATTCCCCACTGCTTCTCCTTCCGTGACACGGTGGCGAGTTCTGCCGAGCGGATGGGCAGGACCATGGGCATGGGCTACT
This sequence comes from Acidobacteriaceae bacterium, assembly GCA_019239585.1. Taxonomy (GTDB): domain Bacteria; phylum Acidobacteriota; class Terriglobia; order Bryobacterales; family Bryobacteraceae; genus Bog-105. The sequence goes on along the minus strand of JAFAZU010000482.1, from coordinate 258 downwards.
AACGAGGGCCGGCCCTCGCGGCTGTCGCTTGTTCGCTTCTCTGTGCGAAGGTCCCGCCTTTTTCTCATCGTTTCCTGCTCACAGAAACGCACGCGCTTCCGCGTGAACGCTCTGCTGGGTGCCCTTGCTCCTTTTTCATGGACTTGTTCTGCTGCGGCAAGTCCCGCCAATTCTACCCCAACCCTTCCTGTGCCCGCGCACGAAAGCCCCTCTGTTTCAGGAGATAAGAGATGAATGCTTCATTGTTTCGTCGTTGGC
>JAFAZU010000158.1 GCA_019239585.1 Acidobacteriaceae bacterium | reverse complement strand
AGCCAAGGTCCTTCCCCGCCCCGCACGGTTTCGACGCCGTCCACAATGGCAAGGTCAATAGGCCGGATGCCAACCTGGTCCACCAGTATTCGCGGTACCCGGTAACCGGGATCACGCGGAGAGTCCGGGTGCAACTCCGCATCGACTCCCGAAGGAGCTTTCGTCTTGCCGGAATGCAGAACGTCACCACGCTCCTTGGTCGGGTTCTCATTCCCGCTCGGACCGCAGTCGCTTCCGTATAAGGAGCAGGGCGTGTTGCCGAAATTGTTTTTCATCGACATCGTCACGCCCGCAATCCAATGGTTCTTCAGTTTTGCAAAAGAAGTATAAACGTCGCAATCCACATAAGCCTGGTTGATGTAATAGGCCGGATACATGTAGCCGCCCCAGGGCACCTTTAAGCGCACATATTGCTTGTAGTTGCCCAGGTTTTGCACGTTCTGCCAATCCACCTTGGTTCCCAGATTGTTGATGGTATTGACATCCAGCCCATACCGCGCCCATAAACTCAAATCCTGTTGAGCCGGGAAGAAGCTTTCAATCATCGTTACCCTCTTGGCTCCGGCCTTCGCCAGCAGATGCACAACGGCAGCAACACTCTGCGGATCAGTCCGGTACGGCAGATCCGGATCGAGCGGGAAGTTCTTTGGATTTCCCGTCAGGTTTAATTTCAGAGCCACTGTTTTCCCGCGCACCAGCTTCTCGATTCCACCAATTTGATCGAAAGCCTGCGCGAGCTGTGTTTGAAAATTGCGATAATCGCGGCACCGTACAATGGCCACACTGCTGGCCGGCGCCGCCGAATTCGCCTGGGATATACGCGGAAGGGCCAGTACACCAGCCGCTGCCGTTCCTGCCTTCGCCAGCACATCGCGCCGGCTCAGCTTTGAAACCTGCTGAGAAAAATCCATGCTCCGCTCCTGCCTCTATCCTATCCCTTACTGACTGCGTTTGCCGAGCGCATTTTCCGTTCCTCGTCGATCAGCACCCGTTTGCGCTCCAGCCCCCACCGGTAGCCGCCTAAGCCGCCGTCTCCTCGAATGACCCGGTGGCACGGAATGGCAATCGCCACACGATTTGAGGCACAAGCACTGCCCACCGCGCGCACCGCCCTGGGACTGCCAATTGCCGCCGCCACTTCCGCATAGGATTTCACTTCGCCACTTGGGATGCTTTGCAGATATCTCCACACCTTCATCTGAAATGCCGACGCCTTCACATCGACCGGCACATTCAATTGAGTTTTCTCCCGTCGTAAGTACCGCAGCAGCTCACTTGTCCACTTCTCGAACTCCGGACTGTAAGGCTCTCTCATTTGCCGGATGGATGCTGCGGGATATTCGCCGTGCAGTTTTTCGAGCAACTCCGCTTCTGTCTCACCAAACTGCACGAAGCAAAGCCCACGATCGGTTGCGCCGATCATCAGAAGCCCCAAAGGGCTGTTGACCGAAGCGTAGGAAATGGCGACATTCTTCCCGCGCTGGCGGTATTCACGCGGCGTCATACCGAGGCGAGTATCTACCTTCTCGTACACCCGGCTGCTGCCGCCAAATCCCGCCTGATAAATGGCATCTGTCACCGGCTTGCCATTCCGCAGTTCGCTTTTTAACACCTCCATCCGGCACATCTCGACATACTCACGCGGCGTGCTTCCCACAACGGCTTTAAAGGTCCGCTGCAAGTGGAACGGACTCAGGTCCGCCTGTTGCGACAGCTTCTCTAAGGTCAAAGGCTCCCCGTCTATGCAGTTTGCGCGGATATAGGCGCATAAACTCTCCATCCGCTGACGATTGCCATCCGATACATTAGCTTTCATAACCCGATATTAGGCCCGATGGCCGCTCCCTTACTATCTGTTTCTTGCTGGGGCGTGTATGATCGAAAACGACGCTTTATGCCTCTTCTGTCCCGCCGCGCCGCGCTCAAAACGTTAGCTACCCTACCCGCCTTACGAAGCTTAGCAGCCAATCACGGCATGTATCTTTCCCTGAACAGCGTACTGATCGACAACCGGGTTGGGTGGCCCGACTTCGCCCGCTTAGCGGCGAAAACCGGCTTCCCCGGCACGGACGTCATGCTCGATCCCGCGATGAAAGCCGGGGCTTCCGCCACCAATGATTTGTTATCGCAGCTCAAACTCAGGCCCGCTGTTCTCAACTTCCCCGTGGTGTTTCAAAAGGACGACGCTGCTTTCGAGGAGTCCCTTGCCAAGCTGGATGAGTGCGCCCGCTTTGCCGCCGCCATCAACTGCCCGCGCATGATTACCTATCTTTTGTCTTCGAGCGACACGCCCCGCGACCAGCTCGCCAAAACGTACCACGAACGCTTCACGAAAAGCGCTCAAATCCTGGCTCGGCACAATGTCCGCTTGGGACTGGAGTTCCTGGGGCCGCTGCACATCCGTAAGGAAAAGCGGTATGAGTTTATCTGGCGCATGAACGATATGCTGGCCTTCGCGAAGGAATGTGGGCCGAATGTGGGCCTTCTGCTCGATGTCTGGCATTGGCATCACGCAGGCGCTACCACGGAGGACATTATCAACGCCGGGCGAGACCGCATCGTTCACGTTCACTTCAACGACGCCCCCAATCTGCCTCCGGAACAGATACGCGATAATCAGCGGCTCCTTCCGGGCGAGGGCGTTATCAATCTGACTGGTTTTCTTCAAGCTTTACAAAAGATCGGCTACACGGACGCTCTGAGCGTCGAAGTATTCGGACGCATGAAAGGCAAACCACCCGAGGAAGCTGCCCGCGCGGGCCTGGAAAGCTCGTTGGCGGTCTTCCGCAAGGCCGGTGTGCCGGAAGGTTAATCTCTATGATGCGCTACATTATTTTCCTTTGTCTATTTTTGATTCTGGCGAGTTGCCGTAGGCAGCCTGCAGAAAAAGCCAGACCGGCGGAACGCAAGGAGTCGGCAAGAACGGCGAAACCGGCGCAGCCGGTAGAAGCCGGATCTATGCCTGATACAAAGCTCACGCCGGGCGCAACTCTGGACGTTACAAAAGACGATATCTGTGCAAAAGGGTACTCCAAAAAAGTTCGTGACGTTCCAACATCCGTCAAGCGCCAAGTATATGCAGAGTACAACGTCCAGTACGTCCCTCACATGTACGAAGTGGACCACCTGATTTCATTAGAGCTTGGCGGCTCGAACAGCATCCGCAATCTATGGCCGGAGTCCTACAATATTCATTGGAATGCTCACGTGAAGGATGCTCTGGAGAACCGGCTTCATTCGATGGTCTGCGCCGGATCGATCAGCATGGAAGATGCGCAGAAAGCGATTTCTACGGACTGGATCGCCGCCTATAAAACCTACTTTCACACGGATGTCCCGCTCGTGGCCCAGGATGGACGGTCACAAACTCGGCGCGGACGAAACAGTTACAGATAATTATGGCTCCCAATCATAAGCTCACGAACGTAATTAAGGGTCGAAAGATACAAGCAATCCAGCAATCAGATGTAGACCTGATCATTCAATTTGAGGACGGCTCGACCATGCACGTCAAACTGGCTGAGCCAACTTCCAGCGTCATGGTGCGGGACACGCAGAACAAAATGGAATATGCTGATTGATTTTATCTCCCCTGTGCGCTAATGAGACATGAGGCTTTCCGGTTTCCGCTGGATGGC
>JAFAZU010000016.1 GCA_019239585.1 Acidobacteriaceae bacterium | reverse complement strand
GAGCGCAGGAGCTTCAGGAAACAACGGACGCTGATAATCAACATGCGCTCCCTGATACGTTGAGTTTTTGAGCGGCACATCACAGCCCCACTGGTCGGCGACGACTCTGTCATCCATCGCGCTCCGTACGATGCTCAGAATGTCGGGGTCGAAGAAGAACTCCGGTACAAAACAGGGTGGCTCGAAGGGCATGGGCAGGAAGTGACGATGCGGGCCACGGTTCGGCTGGTCACGATGCTTCTCCAAATAAGCTAGCAGAATCGGCCAAAACGCCTGACGACATGTGTGAATGAGGGATGAGGACCAATGCGTTTTAAGAACACAAAAACCTTTTTTCTGAAGCTCCGTAACTTTGTCGTTGGTAAGCATCGAACTACTGGTTAGAAGAGTACCGCGTTTCCGCATCTTCGACGAAAGAGCAACAATCTATTGAGGGGATACCCATGTTGAAAACAGCTTGTTTTTTTGCTTTGCCTGCCGTGGCGTTTTTGGCTTCGTTCGCGTTTGCAGGCTCTAAGAGCGCATTTCCTGACCCTGTTGTGGACCAGACGAAGGCGGCTGAACACAGCAAGGAAACAGCGGTTCTGGCCGGAGGATGTTTCTGGGGCGTGGAGGCGGTGTTCGATCACCTGAAAGGCGTGACGGATGTGGTTTCCGGTTTTAGCGGCGGTGAAAAATCAACAGCGCACTATGAGGTGGTCAGCACGGGGCGGACGGGACATGCCGAATCTGTCAAGATCACTTATGATCCTTCGCAGATTACTTATGGTGAGCTGCTGAAGGTGTACTTTGCCATTGCGCATGATCCGACGGAGGTGAACCGCCAAGGCCCAGATACAGGCACACAGTACAGGTCCGCCATTTTCTATGCCGGCGAGGAGCAGAAGAAGATTGCGGAAGCTTACATTAAGCAGCTGAACGAAGCGAAGGTGTTTTCACGTCCAATTGCCACACAGGTGGTTCCGTTGAAAGCTTTTTATGCGGCGGAAAGTTATCACCAGAAGTATTTGCAGAACCATCCTGACCAGCCATATATCGTTTATAACGATCTGCCGAAATTGGCAGCGTTGAAGAAACAGTATCCGGCGATGTGCAAGCGTTAGGTTTGCGGCACCGATATGGTGATGTTGCGATACTTCATACCGCCGGTGTGGTCGCCCTGGATATAGATTGGCCCGGGCTCGCCTTCGTGGCTGTCGAGAGCGCCTCCGGTAATGCCGGGTATTTTTTGGCTGTTGATTGTGGTCACGCCGTCGCGCACCACCGTGACGGTGCGGCCGACTAAAGTGATGTCGTAGCTTTCCCATTGTCCCGGCCGTGGACGGACCTTTGCGGCGGGCGCGAGAAAACCATAAATCGCGCCCATACCGTGGAATGCGTCATTTTCCCCGGCTGGTTCATACTCGACTTGAACTTCATAACGCCCGCGCAGATAGACTCCGCTGTTGCCGTTTTGCGGGCAATTGTATTCAACGTGGAGTTTGAAATCGGAAAACTTGCGCGTGGTCCGGATATTTGCGCCTGGAGCTTCGTTGATCAGTTCGCTGTTCTTAGCTACATAATGATTTTCCACCGGCTTGCCGGGTTCTTGCACGAATGGCTCCCAGCCGCTTAAGTCTTTGCCGTTGAAAAGCGGTTCCGGTTTGGTCCAGTGTGCGGGCATGGGACGGTCCAGCGCGGGCGCTGACTCGGCGGTAATATCGCCTGTGACTCCGTCGGAGCGTTTCTGCTTGCCTGACAGCTTGCCGCCCTCTTGATGAAATTCCCAGGTAACAGGTATGTCTTTGCCAAACCACTCCTTTGTTGTAAAGGTTAGTTCATTGCCTTCCAGCCTGGCATCCTGCGCCGGATGAACGCTCGCGACGCGCCCGACCACGCGGACGGCGGGTTTGCCGCTATCATTTATACATTCCATCCAGGAGGGGTAAGTCTCGTTAGGTGTCTTGATTGTCAGATCCCAGCGGCCAGTAAAAGGCAAGCGGTCTCCTTGGGAATGGAGGATCGGAACCAGGGCGGCAAATACAGGAAGAGAGAACAACCAAACTTTTCTCATGCCGAGGTTAGTGTATCGAATTTATTTTTTGATCCAGATTTCCACCCTTCGATTTTTCTGGCGACCTTCTTCCGTGTCGTTGGAGGCTACAGGCATATCGGCTCCAAAGCCTGTGACCAGGCCGGGCGTTATGCCGCGCTGTCCGAAGTTGTCAGCAACAGCTTTGGAGCGATCCTTGGAAAGCACGACATTCTTTGCGGAGCTGCCGGTACTGTCGGCGAAGCCTAAGAGCAGAACATTTTGACCCGTATAGTGAAGGTCGGACAACAGGCTAGTCACTCGATCTGTATCGACAAGAGCCTTATTATCGAGCTGACTGGAACCGGTACGGAAACGGAAATCAAGCGATAACCTTTGCGCGCCGCGAGTGATCTGTTGATATTGCGGAGAAGCGCCCGGAGCTGGCGCGGCTGCCTCAACCCGGACGTTTTGTTCAACAAAGCCGTTTTCGGCCACAACATCCTGACCCGCTTTAGAAAGCGCGAAGTCGATAAATCGGCGGGCCAACGGTTTCGGGCTGGAACTCGTGTAAAGATACAGGCGACGGGAAAGCAGATAATCTTCGGTGGAAACCGTGAATTTGTTGGGAAGCAGGGCGCGCGTACCGGGTTCCGAGACCGCTACGGCTTTGGCGCTGCCGATGTAGGGCAGTCCCACAAACCCGATCCCGTTGGGATCATTGGCGACTGCATCCGATAAGGCCCGGCTGTCTTCAAAGCGCTTCGCATTGCTTGCTAAAGCTCGGTTGCCGAGAACGAGGGTTTTGAAAGTGTCGTACGTGCCGGATTTTTCGTCGCGCGCGTAAACCTGCAACGGTCCGCTCAAGCCGGCCGTTCGAGATCCGCCGCTTCCGGAAAACAAATTAGCAAGATCCTGAATCGTCAGGCTTGATACGGGATTCCCCCGATTGACGATGACGGCAATTCCGTCGAGGCCCAGAACATGCTCACTAGCAGGCGAGGTCATATCGCCCAGGCCCGAAAGGGCTTGCGCTTCCGTGTCCTTGATCTTGCGGGAGGCCATGCCGATATCGCAGGAGCCGTCGCCTAGCCCTTGGAAAGCCGTAGCGGAACCGTGCGCTTTGATTGTGATGAGCTGGGGCTCTCCGTTCATGGCGCCGGTTACGCTCGATTCATCGGTGCCGGTGGTAGTTACCCTGACGTCGCTGCCGCCGTTCTGTTTGAGAAACGCGCTGACCAGGGCGGGGGCAAGCTGCGCTCCAATCGTATTCGATCCGCAGAGGCGCAGAGCGGCTGATGTTGCGCCGCTGGTGACAGCTGCAGTGCTTCGCTCCTCGTTGCGAGAGCGGCCTTTAAATAACTGATAGGCGGTAAAGCCCAATCCGATGAGCAGGAGCAACGCGGCGAGAGCGATCCACAGCAAGGCCGGAGGTCCGCTCCTGCGTGCGGGCGTAGTTTCCGTCAGGGCGCGCTTACACTCCGGGCAGACCAGGTCGCTGCCTTCGGGAATTTGAACGGTCTGGCCGCTGTCGGCGATGGTGCAGTTGCCGAAATTTGTGCATTTGCCAAGTCGAATTGCCATAGGTTACGCCTCTCGTTTCAGTGTGGCTACCGCAGCGCGGCCGCCTTCCAGAAAGCGGCGATATACCTCATCCTGCACATTGCCGCCGCGCTCCGTTTTTATTCGCTCTACTTCCGATACGACCATTTTTTGCAACTCTCCTCTCCTCGCTTCCTGCATGTACTCCGGGCTGCTTAGGGTGCGGTTCACATATGTGCGAATTTGATCAGCGGTCGCGAAATCCAGCTTGCTTAATGCGGTTGGCAGGTCTGTGCCCAGGAAGATTGGATCAGTGTCGAAGCCGCTTTCGTCTTTTGCCATAAACAAAAGCTCGGGCTTGCCAGTTTGAGAATTGGTGGTTGGCTGCACAAGACCAAGGGAACGCGCCAGCAGCAAAGTGGGAATCGCGTCGCGCTGCACCTCGCTTTGGGCAGGCACGAAGATGCGCGGCCATTGCGTGCCGTCGCCCTCCGTATGAAGTTCCAGTTTGGCGCGTTCCGAATTGGAGCCGGACACGCGAGCGTCATATTTTGTCTTCAAAAATGCGGCTTGCCGAACGTAGCGAATGGGGAAAAGATTGGTTAAGCTGACAAGAACAATTTCGTTCTGCCGCACGTCGCTATCGATAAATTCGGTCTCACCGCCTCGGGCGTCCTCGAAGGCGCGCTTCAGTTTGGCGACGAATTCAGCCTCTTCGGGCGCTTTCGGAATAATGATCGTCATGCGGGAGACGGCGGTTTGCGTGCCGGTGGGAATGCCTGGACCTACCTTATGGACTTCAGCCGGCTCCAGCGGAAGGAAGTTCCCGGCGCGCGTGACTAGATCGCTGACGAAGGCCCGTAGCTCCTGGCCACCCTCTCCGTAACGCTCCTTTAATTTTTTGATAATGCTGACGCCGAGCAGGCGCTCCTTGGGATTCGAAACCAGGTTGTTGTGGGCGGTTTGGCTATTAACGGCGGATTCTTTATCGAGCACGTCGATAAAGTCTGCAATGCCGATGCGCTGATTGAATACGGCGAAATCGGGATGATCTCCCAGGCGCTCCATCAAGGCGAGCCGGACGCGGGCGGTTTGGGTTTTTTGTTCGCTTTCATCCTTAACCAGTAAACGGCCCACCTTGCGCACCAGTTCGGGATCGTAGAAGCGGACAAGCTGGGCCCGCAGATCGGTTCCGTTTTGATCATGGATGCGCTCCGCTATGCGGTCGTTATAGCGCTTGATGGCTTCGCCGATGGTGCTTGCCATGCGATCCACTTCGCTCCGCAAGGAGGACAACTCCACGACGAGTTCTTCCAAAAGCTGTTTGGCAAAGACCAGGGCTTCGATGCGGGTGCGGTAAATATATTGTTCCAGCAGCGCGTCGCCTTGCGCGGCCAGCAGATTGTCCGGCTTGCCGGCCACTTTGGACAACAAACCCATATGCGACCATTCCTGGTTGTTAGCCTTGACCCGGTCTGCAGCGGCGGCTTCGTTGTCTTTGGCCTTGGTAATGCGCTCGTCCAGCCCGGCGAGCCGTTCGTTGGTAAACTCCAGCAGCGCGGCCAGCAGACGCGAAGTGTCGTTTGCCGAGCGTACGCCGTTTCTCCAATCGGTAAAAAGATCGGTTTCGATACGTCGTCGTATTTCGCGGACGTGTTCCTTCTTGGCGCGCAGCTTGGTGCGGTAAAAGTTGCGGACGCCGAGGCCGCGATAGTCCTGGTCGAAGCGCTTCTCGCTGAGCTTGGCCAATTCGTCGAGCCATGCTTCCCGCTTCTGCTCCCGGACCACGGATTTGAAGTTGGGCATGACATCCTGCCATTCGTTGGGAATCGGCTTCCAACGTTTGTTGTTGGCGTCTTCGGGGAGTATGCCCGTGGAAAGCGTGATGTGGTCGTCAGAAAGGGACCAGCGGAACAGCAGATCGGGTTGACGGACAAATTCGTGAAAATCGGTATTGCGGGATTCTTCGGTGTAGCCGTTGGAGTCGGACCAGGTGTTGTAGCGGAGTTGCAGGGCGGCTTGGCGTGCGAACTGGTAAGTAAGGTACTCGCTGATTTCCTCTTCAGGAAATGCCAGGCGTTTGATGCCGAAGGCGAGAAAGCGTTTGCTGCGCTCAGGAATGTTGCTGCCGGGAGCGCGTTCGGGGGTGCCGTCGCCATTTTCTGCATTTTCCATCCGGCCCAGCGTGGGCCAACTGACATCGCGCACCGCTACAATCTTCTGATATAAGAAATCGGCGACAACCCCCGGCATCTCCCCATCTACATCAACGGTCAGCCCGTTTTCGTTCTCGTTTGTGAACAGATAGCAGCCGTTGAAGGGATCGGATACTCGCAGACGTCCGGGTTTCCGGCCCGATACGTCAAAAGGCTGGTAAGCGCCCACGCTTAGAGCGTTCAATTCAAGGAGCGCGGCGAAACCATTGGCGTGATAGTTGCCGGTATCCCAGCTCGGGTTGGGATAGGTCTCCGGCAGAAGCGCGTACAGGACGATACGGTAGCGTTTGGCATCGGGGTAGATGTCGCGGATTTGTGCCAGAACGTCAATCACGGTGCCGCTTCCGGTGCCTCCGGCCAGACCGGTGCAGACGTGAAACGTAACCTCGGTTGTTCCTTGGGATTGCAGGTCTTTAACCAGGGAGCGCAACTG
>JAFAZU010000564.1 GCA_019239585.1 Acidobacteriaceae bacterium | reverse complement strand
TTCGAGGACGTGCGCGCGGCCCTTGCTGACCCGCTTGGCTTTTCTTCAGACAACGGTGAGCCGCTTCTAGAGAGGCAGAGGGGCTGCCCGCCTCGGCGAAGGCCAGCTTCGAGATCGGCTATCGCTTCTTTTATCAGCAGATCCAAGGCTTCGACCCGCCAGCCCACACCGCGCAACGAACCCTGATTGCCCAAGCCTTTAGTTTCCATCGCCCGGTTTAAACCCACCGCCTTTAGGCGGTCAGCTTTGAGCGGTTCTCTACGAGAATGAGGGAGTGGCAGAGTACCGGCCTAGCGGGCACGCGTTGTGCGATATCAAATATCATCTGGTGTGGATTACCAAGTATCGTTACCAGATCCTGCGCGGAGAGACCGCAGAGCGTGCCCGCGATCTGATTCGACAGATTTGTCACGCACGGGAGGTAGTGATCATTCGCGGTTCGGTCTCGCCCGATCACATTCATATGCTGGTGTCAGCACCGGCCCACTTGGCACCTTCCAAACTGGTGCAGTACATCAAAGGGCGCTCGTCCCGCCGGTTGCAGGAAGAGTTTCCACACTTACGCAAACGTTACTGGGGACAGCATTTGTGGGCGCGTGGATACTTTTGCGCGACGGTGGGGGCGGTGGAGGAGGAAACCAGCAAAGCCTACCTTGAGAACCAAAGGTGGGATCAAGACGAGCAAGGTTTCCAGATTACCGCGCCCGCCGAGCCTGGAAGCCGGCTCTGAGCCGGGAACCCTTCCGACGGCTTGAGCCGTATCCTCGACTTTCAGTCGCAAAGCAACCTACCGCCTTTAGGCGGTAGTGGTTTAGCTTCTCCTGCTCCTTTCGTATACTCTCTTGCAGTTGATGGATGTACTCGGGATGTTCGGCAAAGACTTCGATAACAGTTTCTTCCGCGATCTGTTTGTCCTTGGCTTTGCCAGCCGCCTTCGCTTCGGAATCGATGGTGGGCTGCAGCCGTCTTAGCCTCTGGCCCAGGGTAGATCGATCAAAAGTGAGTCTCTGCTCAAAGGGAGATCGGTAATAAGCGGCAATCTGCCGCAACTACTCCAGGTGAAGTTTCTGGCGTAAACGGGAATGTAAAACTGGGACCAATCCAGATCTTGTAATTGTTTGCTGTATCTCTTTAAGACTTCATCCACCAATGCCGGCGGTGTCAATGGATCTTGGAGCAGCTTCGCCCTGGTTTCCGGCATAATCGCACTAACCATGTGCTGAATTGCATCTTTTCCTAACAGAACCGCCACGATCTGGCGCACCACTTCCGCCTTCTGTGGATCGACTGGCGCTCGATTGGATGGGGCCACTGCCCGGGACGGTTCGCTTTGCGCCTCAATGCCGGGCATGGAAAGTAACGCGAGAAGTGTACAAAGAGCCAGGGTTTTCCTCCTGGAGCCCATCCACTCTGGGCATACAGGGGCGGTCGCGGCCAGTTGGGAATCATCGGCGTAGGGCAGCAACGTTGAGGAGTTACGGTGATGAGAGGTTATAAAAGCGGGCATAGTTTTCAGAACAGCTCAATCAGAATCATCGGAATCAAATGGCGTTGCCGGGATCGAGAGAGGCAGGCTGCTCTGAGAGTGCAGTTCATAAAGCGCTCACTTTGCGGGCTGCGCCAATCACCGCTACCAAGCCTATGCCGAGCAGCAGGTAAGTCGAGGGCTCGGGAGCGCTGGAAGGTGTTAGCGAGCCTGTAACGGCAGCGTCGGCCAATTCATGATTAAAGTAGATAAAAATTGTTGGATAGTAGCCTAAGCTGTTTGCGATGGTGCAGCCGGTTCGCTCTGTAGTCGAGCAGACGGACGAACCGCTATAGCCGACGAGTGAGGTCAGTGGAAGGCTCAATTCGAACGTGTCGGTGCCGGAGACAAAATCGGCGATTTGGTTTGTCCCGTTAGAGCCCGCGTGCTGGAGGGTGGTGAACGTGTCCACGATAGCGGGAAGGCCGGGAGGAGCGGAAGCATTGACGGTGAAGTTTCCGCCCGTAACCTGTCCGCTGGTGGTATCGATCGCAATGGTGCCTTGGGCGGTACCGGACGGAAGAGTCGCCGAGAAGTTGAAGTCAGTGATGGAATCAGCGTAAACGCTGGCACCGGCGCTGGAGATGGCCAAAGCAAAGAAGAACAAGCGGAAAGACATGAGAACTCCTGGAAGAAGAGAAATGAAACTCCAATCACTAGAACAAATGACGACTCGCTTTATTCCCGAGGAGATCAGTTAAATTTCTGTTACACCAGGAAATCGTTCCGGCCGTCTGGAAATGCACCCCAGCGTTTGCTCCCCATTACTGTTTGCAACAGAATCGTTGTTTTCAATGAAGAGCGAGTCTGAATCAAGCAACGGTTGACTTCGCGGCTCCAGCGGTACTGCGCGCAGCAACGGCAATCACGTCCGCCACGGCCTTCGGTTGCGACACCGGCGTAACGTGTGAAGCCTCAATCTCCACCACGCTGGAGGCGGCCCGCTTCGCCATGAATCGCTGCGTTCCAATTGGGAGCGAGCGATCGCGGGTGGACAGCACCGCCCAAGACGGTATGCTGCGACACATTGGAGACCCATGAAACGCTTCTCCTAATGCGGCAGTGTCGATCGGCCGTTGGGCAGCGGCCATTAGCGAGACAGTTGCCGGCGGAAGGTCCGCCGCATACACTGCAGCAAAGTGTTCTGGATTGAGATACAGATCGTGACCGCCCGGATAGGGACGCACGATGGTAGTCGCTTCGCCGAGTTGACTGCCCAGCCAACGGCCATTCAGTTCACCGGTGCTCTCACCGGAATCCGGCAGAAAGGCCGACACAAACACCAGCGCTTGAAGATGATCTTTGGCGACGGCCGGATGGGAGATGACCGACCCTCCGTATGAGTGGCCCACCAGGACGGACAGTCCTTTGAGAGTGTCTAAGAAGGTAGACAGATAGACCGCGTCAGATTCTAAGCCTCGCAATGGCAGCGCCGGAGCAATCGTCACAAAGCCTTCGCTTTGCAGACGCTCTGCGACGGCATTCCAAACTGAGGCGCCTGTCAGAGCACCATGAACGAGAACGATGTCGGGCGACGAGGACTTCTCATTACTTTTGCTGGTTAATTCTATTGATATGAATTTTTGTACTCCTGCATAAGTAGATGAAGCAGGTCAGCGCTTTGGCAGCCTTCGCCTAATAACCGCCGTGTTATCTCCAGACCGATGCCTCTCGATGCACCCGTCACGATCGTCGCACGCGGCATGTTAAAGCGCCCTTCCATACGTCTCCAGCCATCGATTGAAACTGGTGGTTTGCGGGTACTCTTGTTTCACCGCTTCTAAATCGACGTGATAGCCGTGCGTCTCAAACCAGCGGAACATTACCGTCATCCCATGGCCGGCCTGCTTTTCAAATTCGTCCCAGGGGACCTGCTTATACTGCACGGGCTTGACGGCAGCGCGGCTTAGCGCCTCCGCGATTCCGTGCATGGAGAGTTCATCACCCGCTAGAGAGAACGTTCGGTTGCGCCATTGGCCTTCGTGTTCAAAGGCGAGTGCGATAAATGCTCCGATATCATCCACGGCTACCATCTGCAGCTTCGTAGTCGGACTGAGTGGGAGCGGGATGCGGCCTTCCTGGATTGGCGCCCCGAATATGGTCTGCCAGTTTTCCATGAAGAAAACCGGCCGGAAGATGGTGTAATCGAGACCGCTGGAGCGGAGATGCTCTTCTATCTTCCCCTTGCTTTCGAAGTGAGTGATTCCGGTTTGTTCGTCCGCCGAGCCGACGGAACTGTAAACAAACCGGCTGACGCCCTGCCGGTGGGCGGCTTCAATGAGCGCCAGCCCCTGCTTGATTTCACCAGCGACATCCTCCGTGTACCGTTGAACTGAGTACACGGCGTGGACACCGTCCAGGGCGCGCGAAAGGCTGTCCGGGTCGTCAAGGTTTCCGTGAAATACCTCTTCTCCGGCACTCATCAGCTGACGTGCTTTGTCTGAGTCCGGGTCGCGAACGAGGGCGCGCAGCTTAAATCCCCGCTGGCGCAAATGCCGGTACGCGGCGCCACCCTGCTGCCCGGTGGCCCCGGTAACCAGGATTGTTCTCTGGCTGTTGTTTGACATGCGGCTAACTCCTCTACGCAACTGCAAATTCAGAAATGTTCGATGGCGGAACGCGAGCTTCTGTTGTTACCTCGTCTAGTTTGTTCTGCACTGCCGCGATGGCCGGAAGAGGACGCCACAGCACGGTCATCTCCTGGATGAGGCCCTCTTCGTTGAGCTTCCAATAATCCACGCCGTCCAGCTCGTATGACCCAACCGTCACCCGGAAAAACTCAGACACATGCTGAGGGCCCTGCATCATTTCCAGAAAGTCGAATCTGTCGACGATGCTCAGGAGGGCTTCAACCACCGGTCTGATGGCTGATTTCCCCCGGAAAGGCTCGGCGACCAGCGGGGTTCTCAGGTTAACATCCTCTGCCATGTGAGTCAGCATGGCTTCTAAATCTTTCCGCTGCATTGCATCAGTAAAGGCGTGAATATGAGTTAAATTCATAAATTCCTTTCTAAATTGATTCTCTGTTTTGACTCACCTCCTTGCAAAGAGCGGGAAAGGACAAAGAACCCACCATTGCTGCCAACCTTTTCTAATGCCGTGGCCGTACGGGTCCGAACGAAGCGCGGTACTGTCCGGGCGTGACGCCGAAGCGGCGGTGAAACACACGACGAAGGACTTCAGCGCTTCCCAGCCCGATGTCGTCGGCAATGGCTTCCAGTGTCGCCGTACTTCTTTCCAACTGCCGCCGCGCCGCCTCCAGACGCAGGTCTTCGATGTGCCGTGCCGGTGTCGCACCGACTTCTTGCAGGAACACGCGCGCGAAGTGGCGAGGGCTCATCGCTGCGCGCCGGGCCAGCGAACGGACCGAGAGATCGCCTCGAAGATGGTCGGGCAGCCAAGCAAGAAGGTCTCGGAGCGCCCGATTCTCACTCTTCTGGGCCGTTAACGTAGCGCTGAACTGTGATTGCCCGCCCGGACGCCGCAGAAAGACCACCAGCATCTGCGCAATTTCCAGAGCCAGGGAACTACCAAGATCCTCTTCCACCAGGGCTAGCGCCAGATCGATGCCTGCCGTGACACCGGCTGACGTGTAGCAGTTCGTATCGCGAACGTAGATCGGATCGGGGTCCACTCTGACCTGCGGGTACTCGCGCGCCAACTCGCGGCACCAGTTCCAGTGCGTGGTGGCCCGGCGCCCATTGAGCAAGCCGGCCTCCGCCAGAACGAAGGCTCCCGTACAGACTGACCCGAAGCGTCGAGCGGTTCGGCTCTGCTCCCGCAGCCAATGGAGGAAATCAGGCGCAAATTGCCTGTGCCTGGCTCCGATGCCGCCCGCCACCAGGAGCGTATCGACAGGCCCGCGCAGCTCCGTATAAGTCCGATTTGCCAACAATGGCAGGTCGGTGTGGCTCGTTACCAAATGCTCCTCCATT
>JAFAZU010000556.1 GCA_019239585.1 Acidobacteriaceae bacterium | reverse complement strand
CGCAAAATAAACCACACGCGACCCGGACTCGCGCAGCTTCTGACCGATAGAGAAAAGGACGGCATTGCCCAGTCCGCCGCCTGCCAGCAGAACTGTTTCCTGTTCCGGCGTTTCCGTCGGAGTGCCCGTCGGACCCATCAGCACCACTGGCTCACCCGGCTTCAGCAGCGCGCACAAATCCGACGATCCGCCCATTTCGAGAACGATCGTGGACAGCAATCCCTTCTCGACATCGACTGAAGCGCCCGTGAGGGCAAGACCTTCCATCGCCAGGGCAGTTGAATCCGTGCGGATCGCATTCGATTCATAGTTCTGAAGACGATAAAACTGACCCGGCTTAAAGGCGCGCGCCGCAATGGGGGCACGCACCACAATTTCAACGATGTTCGGGGTCAGGCGAATCACATCTTCCACCACCGGCCTCAGCTCATCATTCAGCCTTTCCATCAACACTTCGGGAGATGGTTCCGTTTGAGGCTGTCGCGACAGGACGCGAGAGATCACTGGGTATCCGCGCTTCGCGCTGCCCATCGCTTTCACAACGTTGCCTGAAAACGACGGGTGTAGATCGCCGAAGAAGCTGACTGCCCTGCCGTCAGAATGCTGCGACGCCAGAACATACGTATTCTGCGGCTTGGCAATACGCTCCGGCTTCACCGGATTTCCCTCTTCGTCCAGAGCCTGGAAGTAGCGGCCATCGAGGGTAAAATTGTTCTCATCCTCCCGAGCCAGAACCGTGTTCGGCTGCGTGCCGGCCGCCACCAAAATGCTGCGGGCCGGGAGAGTAATGTACTCGCCGCTCGGAAGAAGCTTTCCGGTCGCTTCGTCAAACTTCTGCCTTTCGAGTCTCAGGGCGCGGGCGCTTCCTGCCTCATCAACCTCCACCTCCTGCGGTGCAAGGCACTCCGCAAAACGGACGCCTTCCTCAAAGGCCCTGGCGACTTCTTCGTGATTCAGCGTATAGCTGGGCGAATCAATTAAGCGACGCCGGTAGGCAATAGTTGAACCGCCCCATGAATTCAGCAGATCCATAATGCACGGCTGCCGCCCCTCGCGGGCCGCCGTAGCACGTTCGGCGCGAATCTCTTTGGCATGCCTAATGAATTCCTCCGCGATCTCGGTCTCCTCCCGTGTCCATCTACGGCGGAGTTCGCTCTCGCCAATTTCGCCCGCCAGCAGCTCAAACCGCTTCAGGAATTTTTCAACTTGCACAACGTAGTAAGCAAGCGATTCCGTCGCCGTATCAATTGCCGTCAAACCGCCGCCGATCACAACAATAGGCATGCGGATTTGTAAGTTCGCCAACGACTCGAATTTAGCGGCGCCTGTCAACTGCAAAGCCATCAGGAAGTCTGATGCCTGACGAACGCCGCGCACCAGACCGTTTTTCATAGGAATCACCGTAGGACGGCCCGCTCCGGCGCATAGCGCAATATGGTCGAAGCCCATTTCGAATGCGCTGTCCACCGTCATCGTCCCACCGAAGCGGACGCCGCCAAACATGGAAAACTCCCGGCGGCGCTCCAGCAGAAGGCGGATCACTTTCAAGAAATTTTTATTCCATCGCACGGTAATGCCGTACTCAGCAACGCCGCCGAACCCAGCCATGATCCGCTCATCCAGGCGCTCGTAGATCTCTGCAATGTCGCGGATCGGTCGGAACGGAACACGCTTGCCGCGCTCGTCCACGCCCGAAATGTCACTCGGCAGCGGTTCCAGTTTCAACCCGTCCACCGCCACAACGGTATGGCCATCATTCATCAGATGGTGCGCCAGGGTGAAGCCCGCCGGGCCAAGCCCTATGATCAGAACCTTGCGACCTGTCCGCTCATACGGAAACGGTCTGGCGATGTTTAAAGGATTCCACCGGGTTAACAGGCTATAGATTTCAAAGCCCCACGGCAGTTCCAAAACATCCTTCAGCGTCCGCGTCTCGACTTGCGGAATATCAACGGGGTCCTGCTTTTGAAAGATACAAGCTTTCATGCAGTCATTGCAGATGCGATGACCGGTGCCGGCTGCCATGGGGTTATCAATGGTGACAATCGCCAACGCGCCAATCGGGTTCCCGTTGCCTTTAACAGCATTCATTTCGGAGATCTTTTCGTCCAACGGACAACCTGCCAGCGGCACTCCAAAAACGCTCGACTTAAACGCTCCGTTCTTCTCTTTCAGCCCGGAAGAACAGGAATCCTTTCCCTGGTTATGGCACTTGATACAGTAATGGGCCTGATCCAGCGCGCCCGTCAGATCTGTGCCCGGATCAGTGAGTTGAAAGCCTTCCCGCAGTCGCCAGTGATCGCTGTTGAGCTCCAGCCGCACTAATCCATCCACCGCGACCGGCTCTGCCGGCACCAGATGCTGCATATCCAGCTTGTGCGGAGTCTTAAAAAGCACGCCGTTCCGGTGCTTGGCTTTTCCCTGTGGCGATAATGTGGCCCAAGCTGCATAGCGCGCCGCTATCTGGAGCTGCTGCGCATATTCCGCTTCATTTTCCAGCCACCGCGCCACATGCTGGGAAAAGCTCAATTCGGTGAGCGGCTCCTGCATTAAAGTCTGTAACTCGGAGGTTGTTGCATAGCCGTCGATTTCAGCCGCGCGCTCCTCCGTATAACCGGTCAGCGCTTTGCGCTGCACAAAACGCCGTTTGACGGAATAAAGCGGAGCCAGTTGGGAATGCCGGGCCTGTAGACGGCTTAACTCCGCCTCAATACCAAACAATCGTCCTATAAAATCTTCCAGGTAGGGAGCTAATTCAATAATTAATTCTGAATGCTGTTTGGGGGTGAGAGCCGTTGAATCACCCCGCGCACGGAGAAGCCAGTCACGCAGCGCTGGCGCTGCTTGGCCTAATTCGTCAAGGAAAATACCATCAATGCGCTTGGAGCTTTCGTTTTGATATAAGTCCTCAAACTCCAGCCCAAAAGGCAAAGAAAGACTTGCACGGTCCTGATGTTCGTTCAGTTTAATCACAGCGCTTACAGTAGGGACTCAAGCGCCTGGAATTAGGAGACAAGGGTAAATACCTTAGCTTACAGCTCCACATCTAACCCGGCTTCGCTTGAGAGACACTACCATTTTCGCAGATTTGTCTGGCCTTTGCCGAGAGTAATCTCCCGTTGGCCTCAGAATTTTAACGACTCCGTAATGCTCTAATGAGAAACGCGCCGAAGGACGAAGGGATCTCAATGATAGACGCGCAATAGACCCACTCAGGTTCTGCCTTGGAAAGGAAATTTCAAATGAACACCGATCGTCGAACGTTTGTTAAAAGTGTGATGGGAGCCTCCTTGGGCACATTAGGGATACCCGCCTTGCATACCCTTGCGCAAGGCACAAGCACACTGCCACATCCGGACAAATCTGGAATTGACCACATCGTTGTGGTCATGATGGAGAACCGTAGCTTTGATCATCTGTTCGGCTGGATGCCCGGCGCAGATGGAGTAAGCGGTAAGAATCTTTCGTACCGAGATAAGTCTAACGTCGCACACGCACCCTACTGGCTGGCCTCGGACTACACCGGATGCGGGCACCCCGATCCCGATCACTCGTACGGGTCGGATCGCGTCGCTTACAACAATGGCGCGATGGATGGCTTCCTCCGCGCCGGAAAAAACGATATCTACAGCATCGGCTACTACACTGAGGGCGACATTCCGTTCTACGCGGCGCTTGCGCAAACGTACATGACCTGTGATCGCTGGTTCGCGTCCATTCTGGGTCCAACCTTTCCGAACCGCATGTTTCTCTGGGCCGCGCAAACCGACCGTCTTGGCGACGGTATTAACTTGAGCAGCCTGACGACGATCTTTGACCGTCTTTCCCAGGCCGGCGTCAGTCATCGTTATTACTTCAACAATGTCCCTTATCTGGCGCTCTGGGGTTTGAAATACATTTTTTCAACATCGTTGTTTTCCAACTTCCTGTCCGATGCTGCTTCAGGCAACCTGCCTGCGGTTTCCTTTGTCGATCCGACCTATACCGTCCTGGACGATGGAACCGGTAATGACGATCACCCTCACGCGGATATTCGCAATGGTGACGCGTTCCTGTACAAAGTTTTTAATGCCCTGGCGAACGGGCCCAAATGGAAGAACACCGTGCTTATGATTCTCTTCGATGAATGGGGGGGCTTCGAGCACGTCCCACCGCCGCGTGTTGTCGCTCCCAACGGCGTGGATGCGGATCTGGTGAATGGCCAGGCTCTGCTGGGCTTTCGCGTCCCCACAGTGATTGCTTCACCATTCACTTTCGGTACAGGGGTGAATCATGTTTTATATGACCATACGGCTGCCTTAAAGCTGATTGAGTGGCGGTGGGAACTTCAGTCGCTTACGGCTCGCGACGCTTCTCCAATCATCAATAATCCGGCGGCGAGCTTTAATTTCAACTTCGACTCGCGCGCCGCAAGCGTGCCCGCGCTTCC
>JAFAZU010000367.1 GCA_019239585.1 Acidobacteriaceae bacterium | reverse complement strand
AGCTCGCAGTCCGGTAGCATCCAGTGGCCATAGTTGAGAGAGAGCATAGGCTCGACGAAGAGGTCTCGCCAGAGCGGCTCCTCCGCGATGACCCCCAGAAGGCATCCAACAAAATTGCAGTCTTTCAATACCTCACTGTCACGGTTTTCATCTTTCTGATTTCAGGCTTCTGGAAACTGCAAGTGCAGAACCCGGATGTGTACAGCGAAGCGGCAGTGCGAAATCGTATTAAAAGTGTACCGATTCTCGCCGCGCGGGGAAGGATTCTGGACCGGGACGGGCGCATCATTGTTGATAACAAAGCTTCTTATTCGCTGCTGCTGAACCGGGACCAAGTGAACTGGGAGCACCTGCCGGCTATTTGCGATGCCCTGCAGCTTGAGTACGGAGAACTTTCCGCCAAACTGCGACGCATGCGCGCCGCGCCCCAGATTATTGTAAAAGACCAACTTTCACGGGATGAGATTGCCTGGATTGAAGCCCATCAGGACGCCAATACTTACCCCGAAATGCAGTTAATTAAGTCGTGGAAGCGGCTGTATCCTCAGGACGGATTTGCCGCTCATGCCGTTGGGTATGTGGGCGAAATCGCTGAAGCGGAACTGAACCAGACGCAATTCCTGAATTACAATCAGGGCGACATTATCGGGAAAGACGGTCTGGAGCGGCAGTATGACTCCACTTTGCGCGGCGTCGACGGCCAGCAGCGCGTTCTGGTCGATAACATGGGCCGGGAACGCCAGATGGAAGATGCCCAGGAAGCAGTTCCCGGTAAGGATCTGCGAACGACTCTTGATCTCGATCTGCAAGCGGTTGCTGAATTATCTATGGACAACAAGCGGGGAGCCGTGGTGGCCCTGAATCCGCAAAATGGCGAAGTACTGGCCATGGTCAGCCGCCCGACTTACGATCCCAATAAGTTTACGGGACGAATCAGCCGAACCGATTGGAACGAGATCATGCAGGACCCGCATAAGCCGCTTCTGAACCGGGCGATTCAGGCGCAACTGGCTCCGGGGTCTACTTTCAAGCCAATTATGGCGATTGCCGGGCTGGAAACGGGCGTGGTTGATGACGAAACCCATTTTCATTGCTCTGGCGGAGCTTCGTTTTACGGCCATTATTTCGCTTGCCATATAGCACGTGGACATGGCGATATTACGCTGCACCGGGCCATCACTCAATCGTGCGACGTTTACTTCTACAATGTCGGGAACCGCCTGGGAATTGACCGGATTGCGCACTATGCGGATCTGGCGGGCATCGGACGGAAGACCGGGATTGACCTGCCGAATGAAGCCCAAGGGACCATGCCTTCCAGCAAGTGGAAGATGCGGTTAGCGCGCCAGAAATGGTATGCCGGTGAAACGATTTCAGTCGCGATTGGACAGGGCGCTGTAACAGTATCGCCACTTCAGATTGTCGAAGCGCTCGGCGGTTTAGGCGTGGGCGGCAGGTGGTATAAGCCCCATCTGGCCAGCGGACAAGCTCCGGTTTTAACCAGCCAGGGGAGTTTCAATGCCGGGAATCTGGAGCAGGTAATTTCCGGCATGTACGGCGTTGTGAACGAAGGCGGCACGGGACGTGCGGCCTATATGCCCAACATTAAGCTGTGCGGGAAAACGGGCACGGCGCAGGTTGCTGCCAGCGAAAAAACAAAGGGCGCTAAAATCGGCAGCTCTCTGGCGAATAATGTATGGTTTGTTGCCTTTGCGCCTATGGAGAAGCCGGAGATCGCAGTGGTCGCTCTTTTCGAAAACGGAGGGGAAAGCTACAATGCGGTGCCGATTGTGCGCGATGTGATCAAAGCTTATTTTGACAAGAAGGTGCGCGAAAAGGGCAGCCTGAATGCCAAGCTCGCACCCTTTAGTCCGCCCTCCTTATTCCCAGCACAGCCGCTGCTCGCCAGCCTGTCTTCCCTGTCGCCCGGAAAGGATCTACTGCAGTAGAGCAGGCATGCAAATCTACCGATCGATCCGTGACCTGGACTGGCCGCTGATGATTGTCAGCTTGGGGGTGTGCGCGCTTGGGGTGTTACAGATCTATAGTGCCACTCTCAACACCAGGTGGGCAGACGCTTGGTGGAAGCAGATGGTCTGGGTGGGAACGGGCCTGTTCATGGCGTGGGTGGTAGCGAACCTTGATTATCACTTCCTGCTGGGGCGAGTATCCTACTTCTACGCGGCAGCTGTTGGACTTCTCGTTTTAACCGCTTTTGTCGGCGGCAGGATTTTCGGGTCAACGCGCTGGATTAAAGCGGGGCCATTTACGCTGCAAACGTCGGAGTTCGTCAAAATTGTCTTGATTTTGTTGGTTGCCAGATACTTGGCCGATCTAAAAGGGAAAGCAGTTACCTGGCAGGATCTGGGAAAGCTGGTTGCTCTTCTTGGTCTGCCTATGGTTCTGGTGATGAAACAGCCTGATCTGGGCACTTCCCTGACGTATCTGCCGATCCTTGTCTGCGGCATCCTGATGGCTGGTTTGCGGTGGAAGTACTTGCTCGTCATTACTGGAATTCTGGTAGTCACGTTGCCGATTGGATATTATTTTCTTAAGCCGTATCAAAAAAATCGGCTTGTCAGTTTTATCAACCCAGACCGTGATCCGAAGGGCACAGGATTCCAGGTGATTCAATCCCGGATTGCCGTGGGAAATGGAGGAATGTGGGGCCGGGGAGCCAAGGAGAGTTCGCAAACGCATCTTGGGTTTCTTCCCGTTCCTCAAACGGATTTCATTTTCTCTTCGTTCGCGGAGGAGCATGGCTTTATTGGAGTGGTGGTGGCCCTGGTTCTGTATTTCCTGCTGATCATGCAGATTGTGCAGAACGCGCAAACGGCCACGGATATGGCAGGTCTCTATATCTGCATGGGCGTAGCTGCGTTGCTGCTGTTCCATGTGCTGGTAAATGTGGGAATGGTGGTCGGCAGGATGCCGGTAACCGGTATTCCGCTCCCGTTGATGAGTTCGGGAGGCTCGAATACCTGGTCGATATTTCTGATGCTGGGCTTAGTCAACAGCGTCAGGCTGAGAAGGTTTGTGAATTAAGAAAACGGCCCGCTCTGATGCGGCGGGCCGGTTCGACATTTTTGAAAAGGGTCGAACTGAGCAGGACATATAAAGTTCGGATTGTTAAAGATTTCACCGGAGAAGAATGTGAGTGTATGGAAATCGCGAGTGTTGGTTGAGCAAGTCTCCGCTCGCGAGGACGGCAACAAGTTTCTCTTATGTACTAATCACCTCCGAAAAGCGGTGGTAACGATACCAGTCCGGAGTTTGTTGTTTTCTTCAAATCGACCCGCTTAAAAGGGACCCGGCCGGCATTTTGAAAGCTGCCGGGTCAAAGGCGGTGTATAGATGAGTAAAGAATTGGTGATTGGCTCCAATCGCCACGATACGAAAGTTGCGATCCTTGAGGACGATCAACTTGTAGAAATTTATTTTCAGCGGGGGAACGAGTATTCCCTCGCAGGAAGCATCCACAAAGGACGCGTGACGCGCGTGCTGCCCGGCATGCAGTCAGCGTTTGTGGACTTGGGCCTGGAACGCGACACGTTCCTTTATGTGTCCGACTTCTTTGAAGAGCACGAAGATATCGACACAGTCGAGGAGAAGCCGAAAGGGGATCGCCGCGACCGTGGAAGACGGGACGACCGTACCCTTGGCGAACGCGCAAGCAGCGGCCGCAATGTCGCAGACCGTACAGCGAGTGAGCGTGTCATCGATGAGCAGCGGCCTGCGGTGGCGCAGACGGTGGCAGCAGGACTTTCAGCCCCTGAGGATTTTGAGGGAACCGAAGAGGAAGAAGCAGGAGCTTTGCCCGAGATATTGCCCGTGACGGCGGAAGCCGAGCGGAGCGGAGAGCAGCGCGGGGATGGCAGTGACAACCGCTTTGGGGGGGACCGGCGTAACCGGCGCTCACGGCGTCGTCGCCAACGCGGACGTGGCTTCCCGGAAAACAAGTACGCGCAGCCGACAACCCCATCCTCCAGCAGCTATGCCGAAGAGCGTTTGGAGGAAGAAAGACCAGCGGAAGAAACTATGCCGGATTTGGTTGTTTTGCCGGGCGAGTCGCTGGCAAAATATCGCCACGTCGCACCGGAGCCGGTGGTTTCGGAAATAGTTCCCGAATCCGCGCCTGTTGAAGGGGGCGTGAGCTTTTCTTCTGCCGGGGAAGGCGCAACGCCGCACGAAAGCTCTGAGAGCGTGAACCAAACGGGAGCGGACGAAAGTGAGGCCCAGCGCGTTTCGATTGAAGATGCTGCGGAACGAGAGGCTATCGAGGAAGAAGCCGAAGAGTTGGAGTTAGCGGACAAAGTCCTCTCCCATCATGACAATGCGTCCCTTATTGCGGAAGAAGAGAAGATCGCTACCGTACGGGAAGACGATCCAGCGCCCGATCCTTCCCAAACAGCGGGAATCTCCACGCATGAGGATTATCCGCTTCCATTTGAGCCCGCAGCAAGCGTTGAAGAAGCAGTCCGCTCAGAGCAAAGCTATGCGGAGCCTATCCCTATC
Source organism: Acidobacteriaceae bacterium (assembly GCA_019239585.1). GTDB lineage: Bacteria > Acidobacteriota > Terriglobia > Bryobacterales > Bryobacteraceae > Bog-105. Next base: position 402 of record JAFAZU010000367.1, on the reverse strand, counting down.
AAGGTGTTTGAAGAAAGCAGCTCCTTTCCTCACCAGGAGGATTTCACGGCGGAAGAAGATTTGCCTTCATCCGAATCCGAAGAGAAAGAAGAGAACGAGACAGGCACGCCGCAAACCGCTACGGTTCGTGAGGGCAATGAACGATCTATGCACCGCGTTTCACGTCGTATGCGGCGGCGTCGCGGTGGAAATCGTTTTGCGCAAACAGGGGAGACAAGCGTCTCATCGGCGGTGGGTAACGGCCTGGGAGTAGGAACTGCAACCGCTCTCGAACCGGAAACACGGCGCGAGACTTATGAGGAGCGTACGCCCGAGCAACGGCCGGAACGGGCGCTGCCCTCCATTTCGGACCTGTTGAAACCGGGTCAGGAGATCATTGTTCAGATCGCTAAGGAGCCGCTC
>JAFAZU010000333.1 GCA_019239585.1 Acidobacteriaceae bacterium | reverse complement strand
GGGAGCAGGATGCCGTTGGCCACCTGCGAGAACAGGATGAATTTGAGCAGCGGCAGTCCGGGAATTAGCACAAAAGCCGCGCCGCCGCCGATCAGCAGTGTATACAGCCAATAGAAAATAGGCGCTTCCGAAAATCGCTTATCGATGCCGGATTCGAAACCGAGACCTTCACAGATGTTATAGGAGGTCGCCAGCGGCAGAATAGCGGCTGATAAAAGTGAGGCGTTAATCAAGCCGACAGCAAACAGCAGTGAGGCAAATTTCCCGGCAAACGGCTTCAGCGCCACGGCAGCTTGGGCAACGTCCGTAATTTCAGGATGAGGGGAATGATAAATTGTTGCGCCGCACGCCACTACGATGAAAAAGGCAATCACGTCCGTGACGATACAGCCCGTAATGACATCCAAACGGCACAAATTGTAATGCCGCTGGTCAACGCCCTTTTCCACCACGGCTGCCTGCAAATAGAACTGCATCCAGGGCGTAATAGTCGTGCCAATCAAGCCGACAATGGTAACCAGATACGCGGGATTCGTGCTGAACGTTGGTATAAACGTTTGCTTCAACGCGAGATCCCAATTAGGTTTCGCCAGGAAAGCCGATACTGGATAAGCAAAGTACACCAGCGAAGCAATAATCAGGATGCGCTCCACCGGCTTGTAACGCCCGCGCACAATCAGAGTCCAAACCAGCGCTGCGCCAATAGGAACTACGATATATTTGCTCACCCCGAAGATGCCCATGCCCGAAGCCAGACCTGCGAACTCCGAGATAATGTTGCCAAAGTCAGCGAGCCCGAGCACGATCATCGTGAAAAAGGTAGCTCGCAAGCCAAACTCTTCGCGGATCAAGTCAGAAAGACCTTTGCCGGTGATCGCGCCCATGCGGGCAGCCATCTCCTGTACGACGATCAGCGCAATGGTAGTGGGGATTAATGTCCAGAGAAGCTGATAACCGAACTGCGCCCCGGCTTGCGAGTAGGTAAGAATGCCGCCAGGGTCGTTATCAACATTGGCAGTAATGAAGCCGGGACCTAAAACCGCAAGAAAAGCGATCAGTCGCGAGCTAATCAGAGCAAAGATGGATCTCCTGCGAATGGCGGCCTGAAGCATGGAGTAGGCGTCCTAGTGATTTCCGCCCGTTAGCAGAGTTGCAGGCGACTTCGTGTATCCGGCCAGCCAATCGAGCACTGTGCTGTACCAGAACTGACTGTTTTGCGGCTTCAGAATCCAGTGGCCTTCATCCGGAAATTGCACGAGTTTAGACGGAATTTTCAACTGTTGAAGAGCGGTAAACAGTTGCTGCCCTTGGCCGATGGGAACACGATAGTCCAGTTCCCCATGCGTGACCAGCGTGGGCGTTTTGAAGTTCTTAGCGTAAGAGCTGGGCGACCACTTTTCATAAAGCTCCGGATTCTCCCACGGAAAGCCCTGAAATTCCCACTTGGCGAACCACAGCTCTTCGGTCGTACCAGCTTCGCTCCGCAGGTCGTAAACTCCCGCATGAGTGACGAGAGCCTTAAAGCGGTCCGTGTGACCAAGAATCCAATCAATCATGTAGCCGCCGTAAGAAGCGCCAGCTGCTACCATTCGGTCTTTATCAATGTAGGGCAGATTGCTGACATAATCGACCGTTGCCATAATGTCGTCGTAAGGGCGGCCGCCCCAGTCGCCGTTCACGGCATCCGTAAAGGCCTGCCCGTATCCGATGGATCCGCGCGGGTTCGGCAGAATCACAACATAACCGGCGCCGGCAAGCACCTGCGCGTTCCAGCGATAGCTCCAGGACTCCCCCCAATCGCCCTCCGGTCCTCCATGAATGGCGAAGAGCACGGGATATTTTTGTGTAGGAACGAAGCCGGGCGGCTTCACTACAAAGCTGTCGATCTTGACCCCATCTGCGGCATCAACCGTAATCTTCTCCAAAGGAGTTAACTGGTAATCATTCATCACGGCGTCATTCAGATGCGTGAGAGCAGCGGCAATTCCGCCTTTGGAAACGGCGCGTTTAATCTCGATCGGATGCGATCCACTCTGTTCGGCAAAGATCATGGTCTTATCGTCGGGAGTGAACTGCACGGAGCCGATGGAAGTGGGGCCTTGCGCGACGGTTCGGATCGGTCCGCCTATGGGTGAGATCATCATAAGCGGCGTAGCGCCATGATCGTCCACCGTGAAGAAGATGCGCTGCGAATCATGAGACCATGTGAAACCTTCCACCCAACGATCCAGCGAATCTGTTACCGTGTTGATCTGTCCGGTTTGCAGATCAAGAATAGCAAGCCGCCACTGGTCGCTTTCATATCCGCCACGAGCTTGCGTCCGGTACGCGAGATACTTTCCGTCGGGTGAATAAACCGGGCCCTCGTCCGCGCCCGGATTCGTAGTAATGCGTTTTGCCTGACCACCTGCAGCGGGAACCGTAAATAAATCAGAATTCGTGCTAATGGAGAGGTCCGGATCGGTGTTCGCGACATACGTAACTTGGACGCTGTCGGGAGAGAACACATACGGTTCGAGACCACCTAAGGAGAAAGGCGGAGCGCCACCGCTGCCGGGAGTGAGATCGCGCACGTGTTCGCTGCTGTCGAGCGCTTGGATGAAAAGGTGCTGCCGACGCTTGCCCTGGTAGTCCGTCCAATGCCGATAAAGCAGTGAAGTATAGACACGGGCCTTCATTTTAGAGGCCTTTTCAGCTTCGAGATTGGTTCTATTGCACGATGCGTCATACTCCCCGCCTGCTGCTGCATTCGCCTGCGTGCAGGACGGGTAAACCTCGCTGGTAAATAGAATCAGTTTTCCGTCAGGGGACACGGTTTCGCCGTCAGCGCCCGTCGGCATATTCGTGATCTGCTTCGGGTCCGTCCCATCCGCGTTCATCGACCATATCTGTGAGCCGTCCTTACGATCAGAAACGAAAAGAATGCGCTTTGAGTCAGGAGTCCAGCGTGGACGGGCGTTCGTATTACCTTCGTTCGTCAAGAGTTGGGGCGTTCCTCCACTGACCGGAATGGTGTAAATAGCGGAGGGTTTGGTATTGTTCGGCAGGTCCACAGTTTGCACCGTGAACGCAACAGTCTTTCCGTCGGGAGACAACTGCGGATCATCAATGCGCGACAGCTTCATCATTACGTCAAAGGTAAAGGGAGCCTTTGAATCGGCAAAGGCGGACAGGGCACCGGCAAGACTGAATAACAGCGCGCACCCAACGGATTTTTGCATGTACCAATTATTCTATTGGAGACACAAGAAGGAATGACTTAGAGTTGGATTTTAAATCCAGTTGTCATCGCTGTAAACTGCTCACATGCTCTCGCAAACCACTCGACGCTCTTTCCTGGCTGGTTCAGCAGGGGAAGCACTTGGCGCTTCACGCCTTTTGGCCGCAGGGAATCCAATTTGCTTCGGCGGCCCTATTTTCCTGAAATCAGATGATCCGGTCGAGCTAGCCGCCGAACATCGACGCCTGGGCTACAGCGCAGCGTACTGTCCACAGGCAAAAGTATCGGAAACAGAGCGTATCAGGGCAATCGAAGAGGCCTTTCAGAAGGCGAAAGTAGTTATCGCGGAAGTCGGCGCCTGGAAAAACATGCTGGACCCCGATCCGGTGAAACGCCGTGAAAATCTCGCCTATGTAACCGAACGCTGCGCTCTGGCGGAGGCCGTTGGCGCGCGCTGCTGCGTAGATATTGCGGGCTCGTACGATCCAAATGTGTGGTACGGCCCGAATCCTAAAAATTTATCCAAGCAGTTTTTTGAAGCAACCGTTGAGAATTGCCGCCACGTCATAGACTCCGTCAAGCCGAAGCGAACTCAATTCACGATAGAAATGATGGGCTGGAACATTCCCGACGGCCCTGATTCCTATTTGGACCTGATCCATGCCGTGGACCGCCCTGCTTTCGGCGTCCACATGGACGTCTGCAACGGCGTGAACTCCCCCAGGCGCTTTTACGGAAACAGCGAGTTTATCGGTGAATGCTTTTCAAAACTAGGACGGTGGATTCGCTCCTGTCACGCCAAAGACCTGCAGTGGGTCGTCGAGCTTAATGTGCATTTTCTAGAAGTCGTTCCCGGACGCGGGCAGATCGATTACGGCCGGTACCTCACTGAATTAAGCAAGCTTCCCTCCGCCACGCCGCTCATGATGGAACACCTAAAAACTCCCGAAGAATACGACGAAGCGGCCCGCTACATACGGGGAGTTGGAGCCCGGAATGGCTTGAGTTTTCTTTAAAG
>JAFAZU010000323.1 GCA_019239585.1 Acidobacteriaceae bacterium | reverse complement strand
AGAGCCATCCTGCCCAATGCGAAGGAGGGAAGGAGAAAACAGAATCGTTTCCGCCGGTTGTTTTGCGTTCAAAGCATTAAGCAGCGGAATTTCAAAAGGAGAAAGCTCCTCACCTTCAAATTGGAAAACGGCAAAGCTGCCGGAGCGACTCTGTACTTTCAGCCCTGGTTTTAGAGTGTGGACGGAGATGGTTCTAAAGTGCCCATCCTCTTTGGAGATCGGCTGATAATAAACAGCCTCATGAAAGTTCAAACTCTCTTCAGCGACGCTGCGCACAAACTTGGGAAAATTTGTCGGCCCATTTTTATAAACGCCGCCGGTTTGAGCCGCCAGATCCTGCAAACGCCTTGCACTGCCTTGCGAGATTCTGTTCCGCAGATCCCAATTGGTATCTGTTCCGAGTTGTCCCGATTGTTGCGCAATCGCTGCTGCAGAATGCCCCACGTTTACTAAATCCATCAATAAGCGCGATTGCCGCTCGGCTGTTTTATCGCTGATGCCGCTTGTGTTTACTGTGTAGAAACTGACCTGCGAGCGGTTTGCCTGGCTCACAAGCAAGCGCAGCGAATCCTCAGTAATAGCGTTCAATTGCGCGCCGTCCGAAAACAATATCAGCGCTTTACGGCTTGGCAGATGCCTTTGTTCGGTGGCGAGGGCGAGCAAAGCTGCAATCGTAGGACGCAACTGCTGTTGTCGCATGGACCTTTCGGATTCGACAAGAGTATTTTCCGTGCTGCGATCAGCGGTTATCAGCTCTGTGTCTTTCCCTCGGTCTTCTCCGGATGCGCCCTGATTGTGCTGAGTCAACCCATGCTTGCCATGCATTAAACACTGGCGTAAGCTCGAATAGTTATTGCTGAAGCTGTGGAGAAGCCTGACCCGGTCATGCGCTTCCCAGATCGAGATATACAGATCTTCGGAATCGGGACTTTTTTCCAGTTCCGTTAAGGCAGTGAGACCGAGTGCCTGTGTCGCGTCGTTGTGATCATCGAGCAGCAAAGATAGAAACCGACGGCGCTGACTTTCTTTTTTCGTCCGGGCTGATGCGCTTGCGCCCGCTCTCAGAACTTTAATGGGGACTGGCTTGCCGTCATCCAGCAACTGGAAGTCGCCAGGCTGTAGATCCTGCACCAAGCGTCCGTGTTTGTCACGAACCACTAGATCAACTGACGTTTTAACCGAAGCGGCTTTGCCGGGTTCGCTCGTTTGTCCCTGAATTCCGAAAACTACAGGGAGCAATGCCAGTAAAAAACCGGAAAAACGCGTTCTGCTCATAGACCGTCAGTATCATTTCATTAGATCAGAAGGCTTTGACGTCAGCGTCTTCGACCGTGCTTGTGTCTGAGAGAAGCAGCGGCTTGGGTTGCGGGAGCTGGCATTGGCGCAGCGGTATGGCTACTCGCCGGTGTGCTGGTTGCTCCTGGTCCGATTTTGCTCAGAATGCGGTCATTGATCCAGTGTTCATCCCACCATTCCTTGGGGTCTACCTGGGTACCGGCAATCATCATGCTGAAATGCACATGGTCGCCAAATGCCATGCCGGTCGAGCCGCTCACGCCAATCTGCTGCTCCTTGCCAACCGTGTCACCGACTTTCACTAGGATTCTGCTCATGTGCCCGTACAGGCTCTGCAGCGAGTAGCCGTGATCGATAATGACGCAGTTGCCGTACAGCCCCAGCCGATCCGCATAGACTACCTTGCCCGAGTTCGCCGCCTTCACGGGAGTGTTCTGCGTTTGTGCCAAATCGTAGCCCAGATGTACCTGCTCATCTACTTTTCGCCCGTTGTACATGTAACTGCGTTTATCGGCAAAGTACGATTCGCGCGTGCCCTTTACCGGAATAAATGCTCCGGACCACAAGATCTTCTTCTCGGTGTTCGTGCGCAGGTTGTAAATCGTTTGAGCATTCGCCCGCCTCATTTCGCGGTTCAGTCTTACAAAACGATCTACCAAGCTGCCGGTTCCTTCCGGGTCCAACTCGCCCACCACTTTCTGCATGTTCCGGTCAGTCAATTGAATCGTACTTTCACGAAATCGTTTGGGAAATACCTTGAACCAGAAAGTCCCTGTCACCTCCGTGTTGGCGACATTGCGCACAAACACAACCGGAACCGTCTCAGGAGAAAGATCCCAAGGGTACGGAAACAGCGAGAACCGGTGGTTGCTGTTGTCCGGTTCTCCCGGCATCGGAAAAGTGCCTGCGGAGTAATTACCCGCCCGTACGCCCGCCTCCGTCCAGCTTCCGCCCAAGTCCATGGTTACCAGCTCAGCGCCGCCTTGGTTGATGTAGTGCTGACGGCCATCAGGGACCACCGTGGGCGGTCGCAGCACCACTTGAATGTCCTGTGTAAGCGTGGTGGTACTGCCGCGAAGATCGTTGGATTTCGCTTTCAGAATCAGTTTGGCCGGGCCTTCTTTCAAGAACGTGGCCTGTTTCTGTCCGGCCGTAAAGGTGTAAATGCGCGCGCGTTGAGGCGAGCGGGTTTTATCTTCGTAAACGGTCTGCGTCTGGCCATTTTGCTCCACAGCCGCCGAAAAGTTCTTGACTCCATGCTCAGCGTCCGCTTCCACGGCCAAGGTTGTCGCGCTTCCAATCGCGGCGGCCGGTCGCGCAAACTTCAAGTCCACGCGCTTGCCTGAGAACAAAACGATCCCAAGGACTAGGACAATCAGAGCACCAACCACTGCAAGTATGCGTTTGTACATCTGCATTATGTTTTTTAGATTTTGAGGACTCGCCGCCCCTCGATACGGTAATCACCGCGAAGGACCCAGGCGATAGCCTCTGAATAGATTTTATGTTCCTCGATCAGGATTCGCCCTGATAGCGACTCAACAGTATCATTGTCCAGAACCGGCACAGCGGCTTGCAGGAGAATCGGACCATTGTCCAGATTTTCGTCTACAAAATGGACCGTACAACCCGTCAGTTTTGCGCCATGCGTCAGGGCTTGATATTGCGCATCAAGTCCAGGAAAGGCCGGCAGTAGAGAAGGATGAATATTCAGGATGCGGCCCGCGAATTGTGAAACAAACGTACTGCTCAATAAACGCATATACCCGGCCAGGCAAACCCAATCAACGCGGTGCTCTTTCAAGAGTGCGGCCACTTGCGCATCGAACGCTGTCCGCTCCACGCCTGCTGACTTGATAGCGGCGTGCGGCAGGCCTAAGTCACGAGCAAGCTGGAGACCGGCTGCTTCCGGCTTGTTGGAAAAGACCAAAGCGATCTCACAAGGCAACTTGCCGTTCAAAACGTTTCGCGCAATGGCTTCAAAATTCGAGCCACGGCCGGACAGTAGAATTCCAAGCCGCGCTCTCACAAATAAACAACCCTTGGGCTGCGCTGCGATTTGCCTCGTGGAATTACCTGTCCGATTTGATAGAACGGCTCGCGCAACTTCTTCAGTATTCGTGACACTTCCGTCAACTTTTTGGCCGATATCACCAGCACCAGGCCGACGCCCAGATTGAACGTACGGCGGAAGTCGTCTTCCGGTACCGCGCCAAGCTCACCCAACAGTTCAAATATGGGCTGCTTCGGCCATGACGACGGATCAATTTCAACGGCGCAATCTTTCGGCAGCACACGAGGGACATTATCAGTCAGACCGCCGCCGGTAATATGGGCCGCCCCTTTCAGCAGTTTACGGTCGTGCAGTGTCATGATCGGCTTAAGGTAGGAGCGATGTACTTTTAGCAGTTCATCGGCCAGTGTTCCGGGTAGGGAATCGACGCGGGCATCCATTCGGTGCGCGCTTTTCTCAAACAAAATCTTTCGCGCCAGCGAGTAGCCGTTGGTGTGCAGACCATTGGAAGGAAGTCCCAGCAGCAGATCGCCCGGCTTAATGCTCGTGCCGGTCAAGAGTTGTTTGCGTTCCACTGCGCCGACAATAAATCCTGCCAGATCGTACTCGCCTTCGGCATACATGCCCGGCATCTCGGCTGTTTCACCACCGATGAGAGCGCAGCCGTTGTTCTTACACCCACGTGCAATTCCCGCCACAACATCAGCGCAGACCTGCGCTTGAAGCTTGCCAACTGCAAAATAATCCAGGAAAAATAACGGCTTTGCCCCCTGCACGGCAATGTCATTGACGCAGTGGTTGACGAGATCTTCGCCCACGGTGTCATGTCGCCCCGTTGCAAATGCAATTTTAAGCTTGGTGCCCACCCCATCGGCTGAACTAATCAGCACAGGCTTGCGCCAGCCCTTAAGAGCAAAACCTGCTCCGAAGCTGCCGATTGAGGTTAAAACATCAGGAGTCAACGTTCTGGCGGCATGTCGTTTAATGAGGGAGACAGCGCGGTCCGCTTCATCGATGTTTACACCCGCGTCGCTGTAAGTTGTTGGTGCTCTCACTGCTGAACCAATCAGTGTAGCGGATGGGAGGGGCAGGTATACACACCCGCCCCTTCCTTCACTAGTCCTGCGGAAAAGTGAAGTCTGAATTGAACCCGCTACCAGGGTCCTCATACAGCGCGGGCTGTATCGGCTGTTTGGTTGGAGATTTCACCACAGTTGGTGTGTTCGCATTGGGCTTGTCGGCCTTCTCGCGATCTACTAGTTCCTGCAGCAAAGGTTTCGTAATGGACCCTTTCGGGTTTTCTTTGTGCTTCATGCGGGCACAGTAACGCATTCCCGCCTGCGACTGAAGTCCCTCTCGAGCCTCAAGCGAAACAGGAAAGGGAACAACTCTAAGTTTCTCATCAGCTAAGAAGCCAACGTAAATCCGCAAAATTCTTGGCTTTGGCTGTGACTGGAAATGATTGCGCTAAGCGCCGTTCGAAACCCAGTCCCCCTGCCGCATTAATAGCTCGGCGCTTCCGTCAGACAAAATTCCATGGACGTCCATTTTGTCTGAACCGATCATCCAATCTACATGAATCAAGCTGCTGTTAGCGCCCTTGCCAGCCAGCGCCGCTTCGTCCAGGCTGTCGCCGTTGCGAATGCATGTACTGTAAGCTTGGCCAAGCGAGATATGACTGGCCGCGTTTTCATCGAACAGCGTGTTCCAGAACAGCAATCCGCTCCTGGCAATAGGGGAAGAGTGCGGCACCAAGGCAACTTCTCCTAGCCGCCGCGCTCCATCATCGGTTTTGATCATGTCCTGAATCGTGGATTCCCCCTTTGTCGCCGAGACCTCAACAATGCGTCCGCCCTCAAAGCGCACTCGAATATTCTCAATCAGCGTGCCCTGGTAGGAAAGCGGTTTTGTGCTGGCAACTACGCCTTCGACGCGGTCCTTGTGCGGAGTCGTAAATACTTCCTCTGTCGGCATGTTGGGCTGGCATTCGATGCCGTTCTTAGCTTGCATGCCGCCGCCCAGCCATAAATGATCGTCCGCCAAACCGACACGCAGATCTGTTCCCGGCGCCTGGAAGTGCAAAGCCGCATAACGCTTCGCATTGAGATATTGGACGCGCCGCTCCAAAGCTTCCGCGTGCTCTTGCCAGGCGAGGACCGGCTCCGGTGTATCGATCCGTATCGCGGCAAAAATGGCATCCCATAAACGTGCGACTGCAACTTCGTCTGTTTCGTCTGGAAAAACCAAACGCGCCCAAGCCGGCGTGGCGCACGGAACAATGGTCCAATTAATTTCATGCCGGGTGATCAACTCCATCGCAGGCTTACTCGCTTTGGAAAAGGCTAAATTCGCCCGTGACACTTTGCTTGGGTCCTCTTTCGCCAGCAAAGCCGGGTTCCCGCCCGTAATCGCCAGACGCGCCGCGCCGCTCCGGTATGCTGCCGCCACGCCGTTCTGCAACCAATCTGCCACCCGGTCAAAGCTCTCATCCAGCGCATAATGGAAGCGCATCAGCGTGGCTTCTTCATCGGTGTACAACGTCGTCACTAAAGAAGCGCCCGCTCGATAGGCATGCTCCGTAATGCGGCGCGCTAACGGCAACGTTTCCAGAGGAGCCGTCATGACCAGTTCTTGTCCTT
>JAFAZU010000501.1 GCA_019239585.1 Acidobacteriaceae bacterium | reverse complement strand
GAAAACCGGCGCGCTTGGTGCGTTGATTCTACTGGGCGTTTTTGTGGGGCGTAACAGCGCCGCCATTCATAGCAACTTCGCGCATTTTTGGGAACAAACCAAACTAGTTCCCATTACAACAGGGCTGAGCGCTGCGACCGCATATGGGTTATTTATTGCAATCTGCGTGTCGCAATCGGGATCTTTGTTTTCCGCCGATTCGTGGCATGACATCACCTTTGCTGCCGGTGAAGTGAAGGACCCGCGGCGGACCTTGCCCAAGTCGCTCATTATCGGAACGGCGGTGGTGATTCTGTTGTATTTGCTGACAAATGTGAGCTATCTGCTGACACTGCCTCTTCGGATAATCCAAACCGCTCCTTCGGATCGCGTGGCAACGGCTGTTCTCGATGCGATTGCGCCGGGCTGGGGCGGTGTTCTTATGGCGGGAGCGATCATGATTTCTACATTTGGGTGCTTAAATAGCTTAGTACTGGCAGGCCCTCGGGTTTATTATGCGATGGCGAAAGATGGCCTGTTCGTAAGGGGCGCTGCCGTTTTGAATCGAGCGAAAGTACCGGGCCGTTCTTTGCTGATTCAGGGCGTTTGGGCTTGTGTTCTGGTGCTTCCGAGGACATTCAACAGGGAAAGCGGACAGTATGGGAATCTTTACTCCGACCTGTTGGACTACGTGATTTCAGCCGCGCTGATTTTTTATGTGATGACCATTGCCGGAGTCATTCGACTGCGCGGCAGTCGTCCAGGAATGGAAAGACCATACCGCACATGGGGCTATCCCTTTACTCCGCTCATCTATATTGCAGGGGCGGCTGTCATCCTGTTGGCTCTTTTTACCTATCGTCCTTCCAGCACTTGGCCCGGCTTGGTGATTGTGCTTTGTGGTCTACTTGTGTATCTGGCGATTCGCAGCCGCGCTCGGGATACTGCGCTGGAACGGGTCACATCCCCCCAATGAGGGAATTGACCCGGCGAGCGTTCAAGGCTAAGTAAATTTATAACTTTGATATCCGAGTCGCAGCCGCCCCCAGCAACGAAATGGAGGCTGACACATCAGCAATTTTTAACTCGGGAGCAAACCGCTTCGCATCGCTCATCGTTTCCTGTAAAACTTTGAGAAACCCGGTCAGCGCGGGCGGCATGCTTTCATTGCTTCTGATCAGGACGATTTGCCCTTCCGTTTTCAACTTGACTCTGATCTGCCAAGTCGGATCATCGATCGGCATTCTAAAAACCTCCTGAAAATTCTGGCCGTTTATGACCATACGAACAGAACAGAAATCCATTTCTTCACAGGCTTCACAAATGATGTTCCAACAATCATTGAGCGTTTTCGCTGCATTCATTGCATCGCGAAAGTTCTCCAAATGGATCTCACCTTGCATCATTTGAAGTATTCTGCCTTGACGCAAGACTTGCCCGGCGGTGCGGAATTCAATATAGTTCAAACGCCGAATCCCGAAAAGCGACAGTGAGCAGAACAAAATGATAATCAAACCGCCCAGATGGAAGGAGAGCGAGCTTTGGAGCAGGGATAAAACTGCTGCAATGCCGCAGGCAGCATAAAGAATCAGCGCGACAGCACGTGGATGAAGGCCACGGCTCAGAAGTCGGTGATGAATATGACCCCGATCCGGCTGAAATATCGGCTGATTGCGGAGAAACCGGCGACCTATGGAGAGACACACTTCAAAGAGAGGAAGGGAGAACGCCATCAGGGGAGCGATCATTCCGAGCAACGTAGCCGACTTCTGACTCCAAATCACCCCGAAGCAGCCGAGCAAAAAACCAATCGTTAAGCTGCCGCTGTCTCCCAGGAAAATAGAAGCAGGGTTGAAATTATAGCGAAGAAAAGCTAAGAGACACCCCGCCAGGGGCACAGTTGCCATCGCAAGCCCCCAATTCCCCTGCAGCAGCGCTGCCAGTAAAGTGGTGAAAGTAGCGAACAGGCCCACGCCGGAAGCCAGGCCGTCCATGCCGTCAATTAAGTTAAACGCGTTGGTGCAGCCAACAAGCCAGAGCACACTGAGCGGCCACATAACCCAGTCTGCGCCAGGGTGCCCATTAAATAGAGGGACTCTAGCTCCCATCGAAACGGCCCAGAGAGCGGCTACGATTTGGCCCAGAAGCTTGTGCCAGGCTTTCATGCCAAGAAGGTCGTCCACCAAGCCTATTAGAAAGATCAATCCGACAGCGGGGAACAGGGACCAGAGCAAATCCCGATGTTGGATAGTCACCGCAGCGCCGGGAGGCGCAAACCGAACCATAAAGCAGAGCGCGAGCGCGTAGGAGAGGACGATAGCAACTCCTCCGGTTCGCGGAATTGGATGCTTATGGACTTTTCGGTTATGATCAGGCTGGTCAACAAGGCCCAGTTTCAAAGAAAGATAGCGAAAGACAGGAGTGAGGGCAAGGCAAAGAACGAATGCAAGTGTCCCTAGGCCTAAAAGTGCATACATAAGCTTTCTTTCCGATTGCCTTTAGCAGACATCGGCGAACCGGTTTTCCTCCATTTGGATTTCTTTCATTTCTGGAGCCCCGGAGTCATGTGAAGCTTCAGCAGGGGATGAGAGACCAATCAGCGCACAGATCCGGGAGACACCATGAGGCAGATCGTAGAATCGTAAAAACGCTTGCCGGGCCCGACTCCCAGCCTGTTCCACAACCGTTCTGTTCTCCGAGAGCGCACGCAAAAGATCGAGCAGGGAGGAAGCGTCTCCGCAAGGAATGTGCCAGCCGCAGTCGAAACGTTTAATGATTTGCGCCACGGTTGATTCTTCCGGACCAATAAAGAGCACCGGACGCCCTGCTGCCAACAAGCCATAGACTTTGCTAGGGACAACAGAGCCAAGGCACGCCGTTTGTTGAGTAATCAGCCCAATATGGCCCGATCCAAGACTTTCGCCCAAGCTCATTTTCGAACTGTAAGACCGGAACTCCACTGAACGGATCTCGCGTTCGCGGCAAAGAGATTCTAAGGGCTTCCGCCTCGCTCCACCACCTGCAAAGACAAAACGAAAATTTTTGTCATTCTTGAGCGCGGTCATAGCCTGCACAATAGTGTCAGTATCATGCGCCAGTCCGAGATTGCCTGAGTACAGGATCGTCAATGGCGTCCCCGGTTCGGGCCAAGACGTAGGATGAATGATTTTGCTGTCTGCCCAATTCTCCGCAATGAAAACTTTGGAAGCCGGTAAGCCTCTTCTGAGGAGACGATCCCGCATACAAGCGCCAAGCACCAGAATTCCATCGCTTCGCTTTCGAGAGAGGTAGGCGATGGTGCCAATGACGCGGTCAAAAACTCCATTTTTCGGCACGTATTGCAGATCTACTGCCACATCTGGGTAAACATCCATTTCCCAGATGAAATGTTTTGACCGGCGCAGGAATTGAACTAAATTGCCGACAAGCGAAAGAAGCGGCGGCGTTGTCAGGGTAATCACAACATCCGGACGCGGCACTCGCAGACCCCGCCAGACTGAGCCCAGGAAAAAAGACGCATAGGACGCAACGCGCCCGAGTGGCCCACGCACAAAGCGAACGGACGGAATCCGATGGACCTGCGCTTGGGGAGGATTGGTTTCGTCCTGTAGGGCGTAGCCGGGTTCGGCGCAAATAGCATGCACCTCATGACCCCGCTCCGCGAGTCCACGCGCCAGATCTGTCAGCAACTGACTGGTTGCTGCTGAATCGGGCCAAAAAAACTGGTTTAGGAGTAGTACTCTCATGATGCAACTTGCTCCTCTATGGAAAATTCGAAATTGAGCCGCTGCGATTCGACATGCCTTTGCTTAAGAAACACGGCTGGATTCCCGCCATGAATTTCGTATGGCGGAATGTTTTTCGTCACAACGGACCCCGCTGAAGCAATGGCGCATTCGCCCAAGGTAACTCCCGGAGCAAGAATCGCTTTAGCTCCTGCCCAGGAACCGTCCTGCAAGGTGATCGGCTTTACGATCAAGCCGAACGAAGAGTCGGTCCAGTCATGATTGCCGGTGCAGAAATAAGTTCCTTGCGAGACGCACACATTGTTCCCGATACAAACATCAGCGAGATTATCGATCCAGCAGTCTTCTCCTAACCAGCAAGCATCGCCAACAGCGAGCCGCCAGGGATACTTTACGCGCACGCCGGGCTTAATCACAACGCCGTCACCAATCGTCGCTCCAAAAAGCCGGAGAAGCCGGACGCGGAACGCAGACGAGGGGATAAGGGAGCTTCGTAAGAGCGGCAGGCCCAGAAAAAACCATCCAAGCTGCCAGAAGATCGAGCGGCCCGGGCGGTACCAGGAATTTCTGAAACTGCGGAGGCGCACCGGGCTCATCGGGTCCTCCGACCAAACTGAATTTCAACATCGGCGGGCAGGCAATCGTCTTCGACCCAGCGATAAAGGCTGCTCATCTGCCTGCCAATAACCTCCCAGCTGTAGCGGCTGGCAATGAGTTGTTTCCCATACCTCCCTAATTCTTCCCGTTCTGCAGAGGAAAACCGAAGGAATTCGCTCAATGCCGTTTGAAGCTCATCCACGTTGGGCTTAATTACCCAACCGCAGCCGTGATGCGCCACTTCGGGGAGATTACAGTTCTTAGTAATGATGACTGGTCGGGCTATTCCCATTGCTTCAAGAACGGAAACGCTCAGCCCTTCCGAGTAGGATGGCAGAACAAAAACTTCCGACGCCGCCAGCGCGCTCCATTTTAGTTCACCCGCCAGCATGCCGGTGAATGTCACGCGCTGGGATAGATGGAGGTCTGCGATGAGTTGTTCAATTTGCGCTTGTGTCCCTTCAAAGTCAGGGCCGGCGAGCACAAGCTGAGTTTCGGGCCATTTGGCGTGAAGGCGCGCCCAAGCTTGACAAAGAATATCCAGTCCTTTTTTGAAGTGGATACGTCCAAGAAATAAAATCAGGCGTTTGTCTCGGAGATTGGGAAACTGATCGAGAAATTTCTGTCCCGAAACGTGCGCCGGGATCTCAACACCGTTCGGAATGACAGCAACGGGATTGTGCAACCCGAGCCGCCGGTAATCTTCACACTCGCTTTGCGTGAGGGCATGAAGACAGGTCGCGCCTTGGAGGTTCGCCCGCTCGACAAACGCCATATACAGCGACTTCTTCCAACGCTTGTTGCGCAAAGCCCAGGACTCAAGCATGCCGTGAGCCGAAATCAAGTAGGGCTTTCCCGCGTTGCGCGTCAGCGGAGCAGCTACGGCGCTGCTCTGCTGCCACAAACCATGTATGTGAACACCGAGGGAAGAGGCCAAGAGATGGCGGAAGAGTTCTTTCCATTCGGAGTTCAGCATCCATTCGCGGCGTCCGAGTGGAAGGTGCTCAACCGCTATCTGTGACGCTTGTTTCGGCATGAAGTGTTCGCCGGGCTGGCAGAATCCGGCGAGTTGGACAGAGTATTGGCCCAACGATGCAATCGCGGCATTCAGTTGAGGAACAACCGAGCTTAGCCCTCCGTACTTCGGGTCAAGATGCGAGACGACATGAAGCCATCGTTTACTTTCGACCGCACTTGTGAGGGCGCACGCTGATAGCCGTGGGGCAGTGATAGGTTGCTGTATGCTCATAAAGCTATGCCCTTGCAACCCTTGCTACCTCGTCCGCCCATGCCTCCGGTGAGTAGCGCGAAATGATTTCAGAAGAGCGCCGGCCCATCCTGCGCAGTTCTCCTGAGTGAAGGCTCTCCACGGCATGGAGGCGGTCAGTTAATTCCTGAAGGTTGGCGGGATCGAACAAAAATCCGTTTTCGCCTTCGATCACCAAATCTTCTGCGCAACCGCAAGCCTTCGAGATCAGGACAGGAAGTCCGGCGGCCATCGCCTCATTGACAACAAGTCCCCATGGCTCCCGCGTGGAAGGCAGTACAAAGCAGTCGGCGAAGGCGTAATAGGGCGAGAGCTGCTTGGAGCTTTTTAAGCCTTCAAAGTAGATGTCAGAGGAAAAGGCCGACTCGGATGCGATCTGGCGCAAACGCGCTTCCAGCGGCCCGCCCCCCACGAACACCAGCGACTTCTTTCCGCCGCTTCGGCGATAACTCAGATAGGCAGTCAGCAAACCCTCCACGTTTTTTTCTTCCGCCAAGCGGCCGACAAACAGGAAAAAGTGGTCGGGCAGGCCAAAGTCATGCGCTCGATAACGAAGGCGATCCGCCTGCGCGCGGCTTCGGAAAAAATGGTTGTCAACAATGTCGTAAAAACGTGTAATCCGCTCTGCAGGAAATCCGAGCCTTTCCAGATAGCGGCGGTGTGCCACCCCGCCTGCAATTGCCCAATCAAAAAGCGAGCGGATCAGAATTTGTTTCAGAAGCTCCTTCCACCGGACCCGGAGGTGATCTGCTTCAGTGCTTTCCGTCATTAGAACTGTGCGGCGGCCCTTCACCTTGCCCCAAAGCGCGGCTGCCAGAGCCGGTAAATTGTAATAACCGGGAACCAGAACAGTTGACGGGTTGAGTTGATTGAGATGGTTCCAGATTGCAGAAGCGAGCTTCCATTTACTGATGCGGCCCCAGTCGCCTTCGGGAAAAACCGTTGTCACCGGCATGCTCGCTGGTACTTCTTCCCGAAATTTCAAACCGGTATGTACGCCGGTACCGCCCACCATCTCCAAACCCGCGACAGAGCCCTTTAGTTCGGGATGCTCACATAAAGCCCGGAACCTTGATAAGTGATAGGCGTACCAATCGATCCACAGTACGGCCACTTGGCAATGATGGACGGATGAATGCACGGGGGCTGCCGTCTGTCTGTCCTCGGTTTTAAGCACGGTACAGTGCTCCTTCTTTTAATAGGTCTGGTTCCACGACGTATAGTGTTCCTTCGGCTGTTTGGTCTTTCGCCTTTAGGGACCACTTCCAAATCAGCCAGGAAGGTACGGAAAGCAGAAGGGTTCGGAAAATGACTGCCTCCATCGTCTGCATGACGAGGTACATGGAGAGCGCCGCCACAATGACGTATTGACACTTCCAGGCAGGGCCGCCTGTGACGGCTTTACGCCAGATATAGCCATAGGCCCACCCCAAAACGGCCATAAAGGGCACAGCGAGCCACCAAACCTCGATCCAAAGATCCGCAATAATGCCGGGAGCAGATCCGACTGCTCCCACCCAGCCCAAGGCATCCGCAAAGCCTTCACCTGTGCCGGCGTTGCTCAATAGCTCCGGCACGCCAAAATCTTCATACTTGGTAGGCCAGATCGAGCTAGGAATCGGCCGCACCAGAAGTTGCGCGAGATAGCGCCGCATCCAGAAGTAATGCCCGCGCCGTTCCGTACTGACCACCGAACCGGTACCGTAGATGTATTCATTTCCCGTATCTGATTTTTCGACAATGCTGCGAATGTTCTTCATATCCGTCGTCAGGGCAGCTTGCGAGCCCAGATAGATGTTGCCGCGGTTGGTTACTAAGAACAAAGAAAGCCAGCCAAGAAAGGCCCCCACGGCAATCATGGACAGAACAGGGGGTCGCTTGTTGCGAATCAAATATGAGCCCATGAGAACCAGAATGGAGATGGCAAACGTCGGTCCGCGGCGCGCGGTGAGCAAGGCTTGTGTAAGCCACGGCAGCCCAAAAAGAGCTGCAATCGCCAGATTGGGGAACCGGAGTCCTTCCGATCCCATCGCTCCGAGCGCCAGCAGAACACCGACCAACAACAGCAGGTTTCCATCACGCACATAGCCGCTGTCATCCCAGCCACCCGCATAAGACTTGCTGAAGGCATTCACAAATCCGCCAACGTTGATGATCGAAATCAGCCAGCAGGAAAGACCCACGCCGCCGACCATCAGAGCGCCGATACGCAAACGGCGGCAACCTGCGCTCGACAGTTTAGGAGCCGAAGACCGGGACTGTCGAACACGGCAGCCAGCGGCAAGGCAGGCCAACACAAAAGCTAGGATGCCCAGCACATTCAAGCCCTGTACAGATTCCAACTGATCGAGATCGAAATACTGGAACAAGCTTCCCGAGCGCAGCAGTTGCAGCGGCATCCAACCGTACAAGAAGGCCAGCATCGGCCCGATAAAAAAAAGCGGATGGAATACATCCCGACTGCCGTCATAGGCGATAAGAATTCCGACAGTCGTAATAGCGAGAGCCACGAACAGGAGCGCCTCAAACATGCTGAATCAGCCTTTCCTGTTCCTCACTGCTGCTGACAGACTGAAACGATTGAACCGAAGCTACGATTCCCTTCCGGAACCGGTCCCACGTAAACTGCTCCGCTCTTTCGCGCGCCGCATGCTTCATTTCGCATAATTGCGAGCGGTGTTGAACCAACCACTCGATTTTTCCTGCCATCAGTTCCGGGCGACGCGGCTCAACCACAAAGCCGTGAATGCCGTCCTCGATCAGATCGGGTGCCGCCGTGTGGGTCGTGCTTAAGATTGGCAGGCCGCAACTCAAAGCCTCCAGCAGCACTTGTGCGAACCCTTCCACCACGGATGGGAAAACAAACAGGTCCGCTTCCTGATAGGCGCGGAGAAGCTCTGGAAAACTGACCGATGGCCGGATCTCAACCTGCGACCCGAAAGGCCCAAATATCTTGAGATCATCCACCACGCGGCCGCAGACGATGAGCTTTATCTGCTTGCTTCGCAGGAGGCGCAAAGTTTCAAGCAGATACTTAATTCCTTTGCGTTGATTGATCGTCCCCACAAAAAGAAGCCGGAAAACGCCTGAAGAGTCCTCATTCTCTGAGGGGAGAGCGGGGCGGAACCGTTGAAGGTCGATACCGTAAGGAACAACATCGACCAACTTGGCAGATGTTCCGTTCTCGATTAATGTTTTCCGGGTGAAGGAGGAGGCGCAGATAAAATGCGCGGCCATCTCCGTTTCTCTTGTGAGACGCTGAAAGTCTTCTTCCGGCAGAGCAAGCTCCCACTCTTTTTCGAGCGAGGCGCGGCATTCGGGATGAGCCGCGAGTTCCTGCTGGAGGAGGCGGCGAACGCTGGCGGGATGAGGATGAACCTGAAACAAAATCCCCGGACGACGGTAAGCTGAAAAAGCGTGATAGCCGTAGTAGCTGTAGCTCAGGAGCTTGGCGTTGGTTTTTTTCGCTAAACGGCCAGCGAGAGATCCCAGGGCAGCATCGGTCCAGCGCTGCGCTCGCTGGCGGCGTGAGAAAGAAACGCCCGGCGTTTTATCGAGCAAAAACGAAAGAGGGCCCGACGGATAGCACCAGCGCACCAGTGAGGACCGGAGACCAGGCGTGTATCGCGCCATCAACATGTGACGTATTGATGTTGGAAGCAATCGGGTCAGCGCCTTGGCCCACTCACGATCCTGCGGCCAGTAAAGATCCGTGACTAAGGACTCAAGCAAACCAGCCTCCGCCAAAGCGCGTGACACTTGATAGGCATCTCGCGCTCCACGATGAACGATGACGGCTTTGCTGGACGGGTTGAAAGTGGTTTGCTTCATGACTATTGATTCAGATAATTGAGTCAAAGTGCGCTTTTAGCTCCGCTGCCGCTTTCTTCCAGGTAAACTGCAGGGCTCGCTCGCGGCCACGAGCTTTCAGCTCATCGCGCATTGACCGGCTTTGCAAAAGAGTGTGGAGAGCTTCGGCATGAGCATCGGCTTTGGCAGGATCAACAAGAATTGCTGCATTACCGGCGATTTCGGGCAGCGAGGACGCTTTGCTCGTCACCACCGGCGTTCCGCATGCCATTGCTTCGAGTACAGGCAAGCCGAAGCCTTCGTAGCGAGATGGAAACCAAACCGCTTCCGCTGCTGTATAAAGTGCTTTCAAAGCGTCGTCTGAAACAAATCCGGCAATCTGAACGTCTCCGCCTAAGGCCCGGAGTTTTTCGACATAAGTCGGGTCCGAGTGGTTGACGACAACCAGTTTCAGATCACGGTCGAGCTGCTGTAAACACGGCCAAGCTTGCAGAATGAGGTCGGCATTCTTGCGAAAGTGTAAGCCGCCGGGAATCAGCAAAAAGCGACGTTGACTGAGCCCTGTTTCCGCCAGGTAATCAAGCCCGGCAGGGGTGACAGGTTCGAAAAAGTGCGGAGTAACCGCATTATGCACTACCCGAATGCGGGAGCGAATGACGGGAAAGAAGTGAGCCAGGCGCTCCGCTGAGAAATGCGAAACGGAATGGAACAGGTCCACTTTTCCCGAAAGCTTCCGGTAGAGAAGCCGCCACTTGAACTGTTGTTGCAAAAAGGCGCGATCCCGGCGATGTGCAGAGTTTTCGAAGTAAGCGGCGTCATGAACCGTGACCACGAGACGAGCGCGCTTCACCGGCACATAGGACTCAGCGGTACAGAAAACGATTTGAGCGTCCGGCCAATATCGTTCCGCAGCCGGATTGTCCAGTAAAAACCAGCGTGCTTGCTGACGCGATGTTTCGGACGCAATGAAATGGTACGGGAAGCCAATCCAAGGTGATCCCACTTTCGGGACAGTCCGCGCATGATCGGAAGGATCAGCCAAAACGTGCAAATCAACATCGGATCTTTGGGCCAAATGAGCCGTCAATTGCCGTGCCACACGGCCGGCACCAGTCGAGTTGTGAATGTTTCGAAGATGCACATACGCCAGTACTCGAACCGTATTTCCAAGACCGGCGAGAGTCTCAGGTTGAGACAAGAGGGCGGTCTCAGGCATGAACTCGCTCCGAATTTAATTTGTTTAAGAGCGGCAGTTTGGACCCTAGTTGAGTAATCAAAACGGCCCGGTTTGGAAGCCAATGGTGACGATGACCCACGGAGAAGATCAGGGCGAGTCCGCCTCCAAAGACAACCAGGAGGGCCAAGTTCAGCGGCAAAGCCGACCCCGGCATTTCATTTCGGGCAATTGCCAGGGCAGCCATGGTGATGCTTGTCCCAACACCGGTCAGAAACGTGAGACTAACGCCGGGAGGGACAATCGACTTCCGTTGGAGGGCCAGCAACACCAAAAGAGCGGAAAGGATGTGGGCTGCCAAAATAATGGCTGCGCCAATACTCGCATTACCGGGATGGAATAGGAAAAAAGTAGCAGAGAGCGCGACCAGAATGGCCCAAGCGGTGTTGATGTAACCGCTCTGTTTAATCGAAACAATGGTGAGGCGGCCCGCAGCAGGCGCACTTCCCATGTGGACCACCGCCGTCGCAAGACTCAGGACGGTTGCTGCCGAAGCTGCTGAATACGCTTTCCCATAAAGGATTGTCAGCGCCCAGGGAGCCAGAATAATGCCAATACCAGCGATCGCGAGCGAGGCTAAAACAGCAACAAACGAGCAGAGCGCCATCACTCGATCCGGAGCTTTCTCGAGATCACCCTCGCAATCAGCCATGACCGCCAGGCTGCTCTGGCTCAGCAAACCAGGGGCAAGCGCCACCATGTTACGCAACTGATTGGCGATCGCGTAAAAGCCCATCTGCACCATGGAAGCATCGGATCGGGCCACCAGCGACGTCAGCCACCATCCGGCGGCATTCATTCCCACGAGCCCGGCCAATTGAATCAGCGTGAATGACCAGATCTCCCGCAGCATAGGCCCGATAGGGACCGCCTTACTCGCCCGAAGGGGAGAAGCCAGCCCTAACGGCCGGTACAACAGAAGACATAAAAGAACAGCCGCTGTTGTCAGGAGGCCCTGACTGCAAACCATCGGGATTGGTCCGAGGTGCGACATGGCGGGCAAGGAGGAAATCATTCCGAGACCCACGGAAAGCGAGAGGACCAGGATGCCGAGCAGGCGGCGTTGACCGACCAAGAATCCCCGGCAACACTCCAACAGAATCATGCCCGCTGCTGAAAAGGCAGCCCAGTGGAGCAACGGCGTCAGACTTTCTTTTTGCAGAAGATGCGCCAGGGGAGCAGATCCGGCCCAGAGAATAGCGGCAGCAATGGCTGCGGAGACCAGCGAAACAATTAGCAAAACCCGGACAAAAGCCGGGTACGCTTTCGTTCCCAGCGGATACTTGCCGGAAAATCGCGTCGCGGTTGCCCCTATGCCACCAGCGGCGTAAGTTCCAATGTTGTTCGCGGTGGCAATCGCCAAAGAGTAAGCGCCGAATGTCCCGGCTCCGCCCATACGGGCTGCCAGGAGATTTGCTAGGAAACCAAACCCGCGCTCAACGACAACGCCTGCGCCCAGAGCCGAAGTGCTGCTCAGCAGGTAGGCAGCCGCGCTTTGCCGGGGAGCGGGAACCGACTCGGGAGCGCTCTTCTCCACTTTGATTTCTTCTCGCTCCAATAGCGCGATCATGCTCCGCATCCGTCTCCGGCCGCGTTTGCGGCGCTGTACTTGTAATAAGAGTCGTAGTAGTCGGTACGCCCCTCCGACAGCGGATCAAAGTCGTTCAGGATGGTTCCTACAATCCGTACTTGATCTTGATGAAAAAGATCACGCGCGCTCATGGCGGCTTCGCGATCTGTTGAACGCGCTCTTAATACCAGGATGACGCCGTCCGTTACGCCTGCTAAAATGCGCGCATCGGCCAAGTGCATAACCGGAGGGGTATCCATCAGAACCACATCAAACTCTTTAGTAAGGCGGCTCAGCAAGGAGCGCAGCCGAGGAGAGTAGAGCAGGCTGCTTGGTTCCTCAGAACCGGAACCGCTCGGCAGAATGGACAGATTCGGCACTTGTGAAGAGCGGCAGAATTGATGGAGTGGGACTCTCTCAAAATCAATATCGCCGCGCAGGATATCCCGCAAGCCAACCTCGTTGGAAACCCCAATCGATTTATGAAGCCTCGGCCTGCGCAAATCGCCATCAATTACGAGAACCCGCCGATTGGCTTGTGCGAGCGCAATACCGAGATTACCTGTCACTGTTGTTTTGCCCTCGCCCGCGCTCGGGCTTGAAATAATGTAGGACTTGCCCCTCTCGAACTCCCGGCCTTCGAGCAGAATGGAGTACGTGGTGCTGCGGTATGCTTCAGCCACAAGAGAGGCATGAGCTTTCCAAGTCGCCATGTCAATCACCTGGTCCGTTTTTGCTTGGTTGCTGCTTGAAGGGGGCGCATCCGCGAGAAGGCCAATCGAAGTAGGCGTCATGAGCTTATTGATGTACACCCTGCCGAGACCTACGCGCGCCGAAGGAATCACCCCCAGCTCGCGAATGTTGAGGTAGCGCGGAGCTTCGCCGGGGGTGCGCAGCACGGTTTCCGTTCTTGCCTTGAAAAACGCAAAGCAAACTCCAATCACCGTGCCCATAATCAGACCCACTGCCGTTGAACGAACGCGACGAGGCATGATGGGCAGGTTCGGTACCGTGGCCGCATCCACCGTACGAATCGTAGTTGCCTGCATGGCGGAGGCAAGACCAGCCTCTTTTACCCGTTGCGAAAGAGTTTGATAGAGCTGCTGCCCGGAATCCACATCCCGGCGCAGCATATTCATCTGGGTCTCCTGGCTCAGTTCCTGGGCCACGCGCGCTTCCTGGCTACGGTAGGCAGACAAGAGCAACTGTTCGCGCTGACGGGCTGCTCCAAACTCATTGCGCATGCGATCCAGCACATTCAGCTTTTTGGTAGTCAACTCCCCTTCCAGCTCCCGGATTTGGGCTTTGAGCTTCTGCACCTTCGGATGAGCATCCGTCAGCGGCGGCATGGACTCCGCAAGTGTCCGACGTAAATCGACCAGCTTTGTCTGGTAATCGCGAAGCTGCGAATCGTCCAGAATAATAGGCAAGGAATCGACGGGAGCCGAGCGACTGATTTCATATTGAGCTTGTTTTGCAACTCGATCCGCTTGCGCCCTGAGCAACTCGCTTTGCAATTCGCGCAACCTTTGTTCGCCGACACTGCCGTTTTGCTGGCCGCTCAGGAGAAGACCGCCCCGATCCTGCGCGCTTTGCAGTTTTTTCTCGGATACCGTTAACTGGTCACGAACATCAGCGAGTTGACGCGACAACCAATCACTGGTTTTTTGCGCTTCGCTCCAGCGAATTTCACGATCCTGCTGCTGAAATTCAGCCGTCAGCGCGTTACAGAAATCAGCGGCAAATTTGGCGTCCCAGGAGTCGCAAGTCACTTCCACCAGGCGAGTGAGACCCAGCGGCTTGACGGCAACACTTTTCGCGGTATACTCCACGATTTGTTTTGGGGAGTGCGGTTCGGAGCCTGGCAAATGAAGCGCACGCCTCAGCTTTAAAAGCGCGCCCGTCGGAGAGGTCGTGATCTGCTCAGCTTCCGGCGTCATGCGATTTACCGTACGCCGGAGCAAAGTTTCACTCTGCAGCAGTTTGATTTCCGTCTGGAGGTAGATCTCGCCGGAAGCGGGCCCTACCTGTCCGGTGGGAGCCACCGCCCGCATATTCATAAAATCAACGTTCAGATTCTGAATATCAAGAGAGGTCCGAGCCCGGAAAACCGGCTGAGTGGTCAGAGAAATAATAAAAGCAAGGCAAGCGCCAATAACGGCGAAGGCCGCAATCCGCCAACGGTGGCCGATGAGCAAACGACCATACTCGACTAATAAGCCTTTAGGTTCATCCTCCACTCCCACGGTTGGCAGCGCAGGTTTTATGCCAAGGGGGTGATTCGGCTCAATGATGACGGGAACTCGGGCTCCGCCGCCTTCGAGGCGTCCAATTTTTTTCATATCCTCCACTGATTTATTTCCTTATGTAAAAATTGAGTGTTCAAACAGATGACTCAGTGCCGGTAGATAACGACCCCGGTCGCAATCTGGAGCGCCGCTTCGGCAGCGCGTCGAGTGGCCGACTGCGCCAAATTACTGGGAATAAACAAAACATCATCAGCATGCAGCTGCACATCCGGATCTTTTCCCTCCAGAATCCGCTGCAGATC
>JAFAZU010000686.1 GCA_019239585.1 Acidobacteriaceae bacterium | reverse complement strand
ACAGCTTCAAACCAGCAGCGCCGCTGCTCTCACGCAATACACCCGTGCTATTAACAAAACTCACGAACTATTGAATGATTCCGCATTAGATGTCCCATCGCCGACGCAGCGCTCAATCTTGTTGGAACACTTTCGGAAAGAAACCCGTGCTTACGACAAGTATATGAGGGCAAGGCGTAAACTTTTGTCTGCGTTGACGAATGCAGAGTTGTCTTCCATCGATAATTAACTGCTCAAGTGATGCCGTCTCTGAACCTACGGCTCCCATTTCTAAAACCTACTAACCTCTCAATACTGAAACTGGGATTTCCCTTAACCTAGATGGTGTTTGCTATTGCAAATTCAACGCTTTAGGTTCTAGCAGATATTGGCTATTCGCGTGCAATATAGCCCCTCAAACAGTAGTCTTGTTTTCACAGGGGGTGAGGGTTTGAATTTACGTGTCAAAACAGTTGCGTGTATTACCTTTTTCTTCTTTGCCTTAGCGACTGCATGGGCACAGACAACCAACGAATCCGGGGCGGTTACTGGGACAATCACGGACCAGACCGGTGCGGCAGTACCGAATGCGGCAGTTACTTTAACCTCACAGTTAGGTGCAGCAACCAGCAAGACCACTGCCAGTGATGGCACTTATACGTTTCCATTGTTGCCGCCAGGAACTTACTCGCTAGCTGTGGAGGCAGGCGGCTTTAGTAAAGCCGTCGTGAATGAGATCAAAGTAGATGTCACGGTAGTCCGGCAAGTGAATGTCACGTTGGAAATTGGTCAAACAACTTCGTCTGTTGAAGTAAACGCCGTGGCGACTCAGGTCAATACAACGAATTCAACGCTTGGCAATGTGCTGCCCGGCAAAACCCTGGAAGCCTTGCCGCTGGCCACGCGTAATTTTACAAACCTGCTGGCTCTGAATGCGAATACGAGTTCCACATTGCCGCAAGCCGCCACAGCAGGCCGCGCCTCCTCCACCATTTTCGTCAATGGGCAGCGCGGCACCAACAATAATTTGGTGATTAATGGCGTCGACGCTAATAATTTAGGAAACAATAATTTCGGCTCCGTGCCGATTCCGGCTCCTGACACGATTGAAGAATTTCGCGTGCAGACAAGCCTTTATGACGCGGCCGCCGGTAAGACATCTGGCGGGAATATTAACGTTCTCACCAAAAGCGGCTCGCCTCAATTTCATGGCGAAGTGTACGAGTATTTCCGCAACGAAGCCATGAATGCGAATGAATGGTTTTTCAATAAAACAGGGCAGAAACAGCCTGTTCTGCGGCAGAACCAGTTTGGCGGAAATTTCGGCGGTCCGGTTCCTCTGTTGAAAGATACTTTTTTCTTCGGCTCATACCAAGGCACTTATCAGACGAATGGTGTTTCCAGCGCTATTAGCACGGCTTTCCCGGTTCTGCCGGCCACTCGCTCCCAAGCCAACATCGAGCAGGCTTTTGGCCTTGCTCCCGGCAGTTTGAATCCGGTATCTCTGCGGCTGCTGAACGCTCCCGGTCAATTCGGTGGTTTTCTCGTTCCTTCCGGCACAGGTGCAGCACCCGGTCAGTTTGGGCAATTAAGCGTTGCCAAGCCGTTGAAGTACAGCGAGGATCAATATAACCTGAATGGCGATCACAACTTTGGCGATAAGGTCCGCCTCGGCTTGCGTTATTTCCATGCCAATGCGGTTACCTTCGATCCACTGGGCGGTGAAGGCACTGGAGGTCTTGGCAGCGGCCAAACTAGCCCAATCATCAATCACACCGCGTCTGTCAATGTGACCTGGAGCATCAGCCCGAGTCTGGTGAATGAAGCTCGTGTCGGCTTTAACCGCGTCTATACGGCGGCAATTGCTCCTGATCCGGCCAAGCTTTCTGACGTAGGGATGATCCGTTTCAACTCGTCTATTTACTCCGGCATTCCGCTGTTAACTACAAACGACATTACGCCTGCATTTGGAGGCATCTCTACCAATAACGACCAGGCTGGTTACAGCAACACTTTAAACTACACTGATACGCTGGCCTGGAGCTTGGGCAAGCATACGATTCGTTTCGGGTTTGAAGGCCGTAACTACCAGATCAATCTGTTCAACAATTTTGCTTCCCGTGGTTTTCTCGCCTATAACACATTTAATGACTTCCTGACGGGCAACATTCTGCAAGAGTTCGTGGGCACCGGACAAACTTATCGTGACTTCCGCGCTCACGATTTATCAGCTTTTGTTCAGGATGATTTCAAAGTGAGTCCGCGACTTACCTTGAACCTTGGCATTCGTTACGATTATCTAAGCCCTTCCACGGACAAACGAAACCGTCTTGGCAATTTCGACCCCAGCCGCTTGGACGCGCAAACCCTGGCAACCGGCGGCCCTGGGCTGCTGAACGGATTCATCCTTCCGGCTAGCGCGAACTTTGGAACCATCAAGGGGACCCCTGGCGTTTCAGATTCCACCTTTACCATTGCGAATAACTTAAATTTTGCGCCGCGCGTGGGTTTAGCCTGGGACCCGTTGGGGGACGGTAAAACTTCCATTCGCGCCGGTTATGGCATTTATTATGTGCGGATCTCGAATCAAACATTACTCCAGTTGATTACGGCTGCGCCATTCTTTCAACTGTCGTCGATAGTGGCTCCCGGAACGACGAATGCGAATCCATTCCCGAACCTGCCGCTGCCCTCGCAATTTCCTATCTTTCCGAGTTTTCCGACCTTCACTGGATTTAGCGCTGCGGGGTCTCCGCTGTTCACGGGCTCCCTAGTTGCCCTGAACCCGTTCCAGCGGAATATGCGCACCCCGTATGCGGAGCAGTACAACTTCTCCATACAGCGCGAGTTGCCCGGAAAGTGGACTGGCGAGATTGGCTATGCCGGGTCACAAGGTGTTCGTCTGCTGCAAAGCCTGCAACTGAATCAAGCGAACTTGGCAAGTCCTGCCGCTCCGATTCGAGGCCTCACGGCTAACTCCGCGCGTAATGTTTCGGCACGGGTTCCGATTATCGGTTTTAGTTCCACCGGTCTGAATACTGTCACGGCCAATGGACATTCCTCCTACAACGCATTTGTATCGACATTGTCCCGGCGCATGAATAACGCATTTCTGCAATTTTCCTATACCTATTCAAAGTCAATCGATAATAACTCCGGATCATCCACACAGGATTTAGGAAATTCCGGTGGAAACCAGGCGTTACCTCAGCTACAGCGCGGCTTGTCTGATTTTGACCGCCCACACCGTTTTGTGGCCACCTACTCTTATGACCTGCCAGGACCTTCCCAGGGAATCTGGAGAACGCTGGTCGGCGGATGGAATGTATCTGGCTACACCACGCTACAGTCGAGCTTGCCGATTAACTTCACTTGCGCTTGCGGGTCCAATAATGTGACTGGCATCACATCATCTGCTGTCAGCATATATCCGCAGCTTACTGGAAACATCAGCGATATCTACAACGGTAACGACTGGCGCGCTTATACAAACACGGGGAATCCAGCATTTCGCTCCGGAATCGTCAATGTCGTGCCCACGCTGCCGTCAGGCAGTGTTCTTGCAGGCTACTATCAGCCTGGTTATAGCGCGTTCAACACGCCTTATCCCATTGGCGGAGTTGGTCCTGCAGCGAATAATGTGGGCCAGCCATTCGGCAACATGGGACGTAACCCTAACATCCGTGGCCCCTTCCAGAATCAATTTGATGTGTCACTGATGAAGACGTTTAAGTTCGGCGAAAAGGTCGGCTTCCAATTGCGCGGAGACGCATATAACGTCTTCAACCACCCAATATTTGCCTCACCTAACGCTGTCGTTGGCTCTGCCCAGTTTGGCCGCGTCAGTAGCACCATCACGAACGCCCGCATTCTGAACATCGCCGCAAAGATCATCTTCTAAGCGTTTCAAATTTGCCTTCTTCTGGCCAGGGCTGACGATAGCCCTGGCTTTTTGTTGCCATGATTCAGTAATGATACCGGGCTTGCAGGAAACTCACTCGATCATCGCTAACCAGGTACACAATCCGGTGTTCTTGCGTTAACCGCCGTGACCAGGAACCTGCCAGCAAATGCTTCAGCGGCTCTGGTTTCCCTATGCCTGTGAATGGGTCTTTTATGATAGCTTCAATCAAATCAAGAGCTCTTAATGCTACCTTCCGATCTGTTTCTATCCAGAAGCGAAGATCTTCGAGAAACTCCGGATCAAAGACCGTGTCCCGCTTCTTGGGTATTTTGTCCTTATTTTTTTTGGCCAAGGCCTAATTCCTGGCGCAAGGATTCCACCGTCCTAGGCTTGAGAGTTCTCTTCTTCGCGCGCTTTACAGCCGATAACAGGCGCTCGGCGTTTTTAGGCGACTTGAGCAGATGCGCTGTTTCCATCAGGCTGGAGAGTTCATCAGCGGCGATGAGCGCCACATCGCTAACTCCCCGCCGATTGATGATGACAATCTCATGGTCTTCCGCGACTGAATCCAACAAAGAAGCAAGATGAGCGCGAGCGTTGGTGTAAGTCGTTTGAATTGGCATAAATCAAGTCTTTTACGTACAGTAACACTGTACAGCAGCTCAGCCTTTGCGTCAAGGAGGCTCCGGTTGACAGGAAAGTCGTTATTGATAGAACGCCCATGACCCTGTGCTGAAATGGAATTTCCAGATCATGAATAAGAAAATCCGTTCGACGACAATCCTTTGCG
The DNA here is from genome assembly GCA_019239585.1 of Acidobacteriaceae bacterium. Taxonomy (GTDB): domain Bacteria; phylum Acidobacteriota; class Terriglobia; order Bryobacterales; family Bryobacteraceae; genus Bog-105. The sequence continues at coordinate 1,910 of JAFAZU010000686.1, read as the reverse complement.
TGCGTCGGAACGGCAAAGTGGTTCTCGCGGGTGATGGACAGGTCACCATGGGCAGCGAGGTTTTGAAGGGTGGTGCGCGCAAATTGCGCCGACTCTACAACGGCAAAATTATCTCCGGTTTCGCCGGATCGACTGCTGATGCTTTTGCACTATTTGCCCGTTTTGAAGCAAAGCTCGAACAGTATAGCGGTAATCTTTCGCGCTCCGTCGTGGAGCTTGCCAAGGAGTGGCGCACGGACCGGATGTTGCGCCACTTGGAAGCGCTGCTGCTCGTGTCGGACATGCAGGATATGTATATTGTGAGCGGCACCGGCGACGTGATTGAGCCGGATAGCCCGATTGCGGCGATTGGATCAGGTGGTGCATTTGCCAAAAGCGCCGCGATTGCGCTGCTTGAAAATACGGAGTTGCCTGCGCGCGAGATTGTTGAGAAAGCTATGAAGATCGCGGGCGATGTTTGTATTTATACAAACGACAATATACAGTTTGAGGAGCTGGCGTAAATGGTGATCTATCTTCCGCAGCAATCGAATGATGAAGCTCCTTTGCTGGACGAATTGACTCCGCGCGAAATTGTGGCGGAGCTGGATAAGTACGTCATTGGGCAGGCGGATGCTAAACGCTCGGTGGCGATTGCGCTTCGAAACCGCGTGCGCCGGCAGAAGCTGGAGCCGGAAATGGCCGAAGAGGTCATGCCGAAGAACATCCTAATGATCGGGCCTACGGGCGTCGGCAAAACGGAAATCGCGCGGCGATTAGCAAAGCTGGCAAATTCGCCTTTTTTGAAAGTGGAAGCAAGTAAGTTCACGGAAGTCGGCTATGTCGGACGCGACGTAGAGTCGATTATTCGTGATCTAGTGGATGTCGCCATTGACATGGTTCGTGAAGAACGCCTGGAGCAAGTAGCGGATCGGGCGGAACAGCAGGCAGAAGACCGTTTGCTCGATTTGCTAATGCCGCCGCAACCGGAGCCGACCGAAAGTAACGAGCGCACACGCGAAAAGCTGCGTGAGAAACTACGTGCCGGAAAACTGGATGACCGCATGGTGGAGGTGGATGTCAAAGAGCGCGGTCCCACGTTTGAGATTGCCACGAACGGCAACGTCGAAGAAATGGATATCAATCTGAAAGATGTCATTCCCGGACTCTTCGGCCCGCGCACGAAGAAGCGCAACATGCGAGTTTCAGAGGCGCTGGAGTATCTGACCCAGGAAGAAGAGGGCAAGCTGGTTGACATGGACCAGGTGACGCGGGTCGCCCTGGAACGGGTGGAGCGCAACGGCATTGTCTTTCTGGATGAAATTGATAAAATTGCCGGCCGCGAGGGCGGGCATGGGCCGGATGTGAGCCGTGAAGGCGTGCAGCGCGATATTCTGCCAATTGTGGAAGGAACCACGGTGAATACCCGGCATGGCTTTGTACGGACGGATCACATTTTGTTTGTGGCTGCCGGTGCGTTTCACGTCTCCAAACCGGCGGACCTGATTCCGGAACTGCAAGGGCGTTTTCCGATCCGTGTAGAGCTGAAATCGTTGAACGAAGCCGATTTCATCCGCATTTTGAAGGAGCCGAAATCAGCGCTGGTCAAGCAATATACCGCACTGCTCGAAACGGAAGGTATCAAGCTCAGCTTTACAGATGATTCCGTGACGGAGATTGCGCGCATTGCGGCGCAGGTAAATCAATCGGCCGAAAATATTGGCGCCCGGCGCTTGCACACCATTATGGAAAAGCTGCTGGAAGAGATCTCTTTTGAAGGTCCCGATCTGAAAAAAAAGACGATTAAGATTGACTCGGCGTATGTGCGAAAGCAATTAAACGACATCGTGAAAGATCAGGATCTCAGCAGGTATATCCTGTAGTGCGCTTTCCCCTCCTTGCCCTTTTGTTGTGTTGCCTGCTCGGTTGCG
>JAFAZU010000623.1 GCA_019239585.1 Acidobacteriaceae bacterium | reverse complement strand
CCCGACCGTTTCAGTTCGAACGGAAACCTGGAGACACAAAATTATTTCGCGCTGGACGGCGTGGATAATAACTCAGGGTCCACGAACCTACAGGAGGGTTCGGTACAAACAGTCCAGCCGCCGCCCGATGCTTTGCAAGAGTTTCGCGTGCAGACCCGCACTTACTCCGCCGAGTTCGGCACATCCGCAGGAGCCGTCATCAATGCTTCCATCAAAAGCGGCTCCAACGCCTTTCATGGGGATGTGTGGGAATTTTTACGAAACAGTTCCTTAGACGCCAATAGTTTCTTTAACAATCGAAACGGTGTCGGGCGCGGCCACTTCAGCCAGAATCAATTTGGCGGCGCCATCGGCGGACCCATCCTCAAAAACCGAACTTTTTTCTTTTTCGACGCGCAGGATTTTACAAGTCGGCGAGCAACCACCACGCAATCTACCGTGCCTACGCCGCTGATGAAGACCGGCAACTTTACTGAACTCAATGCAAAATCGGTGCCAATCAGTTCAACAGTTGCTTCACAAGCTGGTTGCATTAGTGGCGGTGTGATTGCCGCGTCCTGCCTTGATCCGACCGGCGTGAAGCTGCTGGCGCTTTTTCCCGATCCGAATATTCCATCCGCAGTTGCGCGGCAAGGTATTCCCGGCAGTTGGACAGGTGGCTCGAACTACCAATTCCAGTATTCAGTTCCCACCGATACCTTTTCCTATGATGTTCGGATCGATCATAACCTGAATGCCAATAACCGTATTTTCGGCCGCTTCAGCGATTACAAAGTGGACCGGCAAGATCCCCCGTGGACGGGCAATCCTATTGCGGGTAACGGCAACTTTGCGACTCAATACGCGATTCGCGGCAAGTCCGTGGCGCTCTCCTGGACCGATGCCATTTCACCTTCGGTCTTAAACGAATTGCGCGGGGGCTTCAATCGTGATAACGCTCACAGCGATCCGCTAGGACTGAAAGTGGGAACCTCACTGGCGTCAGACTATGGACTGAGCGGCATTCCCAGCGGCTCATTCGCTGCTGGCATTCCGCCGATCAACATTGGCGGATTAACGCGGCTGGGAACCGCCCCGTGGCGTCCACAGGTCCAGATCGCGCAAGTATGGCAACTGCTCGATACGCTCAGTTGGCTCAAAGGTTCGCACAGCATGAGATTTGGCTTTGAACACCGTCACACCAGCGATAATTTCCTGGATGCGCAGTCGCCGCAGGGCCAGATTACTGCCAGTAGCATTTACACGGGTAATAGCGGTTTTGGCGTGCCGGATTTCCTGCTAGGGGACGTGAGCTCCGCATCCTTCACAACACCCACAGTTGTCCATAACTATAAAGTTGCTTATAACTTCTTTGCGCAAGACGCTTGGCGGGCGCGCCAGAACCTGACGATTAATTACGGAGTCCGTTATGAGCTATTCTCGCCGCTGCTCAATCATCAAGACGCGCTTTCCAACTTTACTTCCGTCAACGGCGGGAGCTTCATCCAGGCTAAGGCTGGCGACTGGGCTTCACGCTCCCTGATCCATCCCGATAAGAACGATTGGGCGCCGCGCGTCGGCTTCAGCTATCAACCGGTTGAGCGCGTGGTGCTGCGCGGTGGATATGGAATTTTCTATCAACACGATGTGCGGATTGGATCGGAAAGCGTCCTCGGTGAAAACCCTCCCTTCTTTTTTGACCAGAGCATATCGCAGAATCTAGGCAGCGCTACTCCGGTATTTATCCTGCGCAACGGGTTTCCAGCGGGACAGTTTGGACCGGGAATTCTGGATTTATCAAAGCTGCAAATTCGAGCGCAAGACCCTTTTCAACGAACTCCCTACGTGCAGCAAACAAGCTTTGGTCCGCAAATTCAGATCAGCCAGACAACGGTTCTCGACCTTTCCTATGTGGGTAATTTTGGACGGAAGGAGAACCGGCTGCGAAACGCAAACCAGGGCTTCGTGACCGGTTTCGCCGCAAACGGCGCGCCGATTACTGTCTTCCCTTACGCAAACCTGAACACAAATGTCAACAGTCTCAACGGCAATCATGCCTTTCTGGAATTGGCAACAAACGATGGAAACACAAACTATAACGGGCTGCTCGTGTCGTTCCGGAGACGCTTTGATAAGGGCATCGGTTATGGCCTCAGTTATACGTGGAGCAAGAACTTCTCGGATTATGTGGATAATCTGACCGGCGGCTCTACTCCTGCGAATGCGTATAATTACAGCCTTGAACGAAGCTTCTCGCCGTTTGATACAACGCACCGGTTTGTCGGTAATGTGCTTTGGAATCTGCCGGTCGGAAAGGGCGGACTGATTCTTAACAATAGCGGATGGACCTCTACGCTGATCGGCGGCTGGCAAGTGAACAGCATTGTTACTCTGGAGACCGGAACGCCGTTCACTGTCACTTCGACGGACCAAAGTTTTACCGGAGGCAATCACGCCAGCCGCGCTAATTGCATTTCCAATCCTTACACCGGCGCTACGACGGACCCCTCGCAAATTGCAGGAACCAACGCGCCTGGTTTTTTCCTGAACCCTGCCGCATTTTCTATTCCGGCCAACGGCACATTCGGCACGTGCGCCCCGCGCTCATTTCATGGCCCTGGTCTGGAAAATGTGGATCTCAGTGTTTTTAAACAGTTCCTTCTGCGGGAGCAATGGAGGATAGAGTTCCGAAGTGAGTTCTTCAACTCGTTCAACCATCCCAACTTCACGAATCCAAGCTCAAGTCTTACGCCGTCCACTATTGGATCGTTCGGAAAGGTGTTCAACACTGTTACAGATCCGAGGGAGATTCAATTTGCTCTGAAGCTTTATTTCTAAATGCGAGGGATTGCTATGAAATTGATTGCTACCTTTCTCGTCCTGGTGGGACTAGCTTTCACGCAGACTCCCTATGCATCGGCCATCAGACCGGCAGTCGTTGCTGAGGAAATATCGCCGAATCGCGGCTCTGCAGCTTTATGGCAGAGCCTGAAAAAGCTGCACACCCGTGCCAGCCTCATCATGATTACCGGGCATCCGGATGATGAGGATGGCGGCATGCTGACCTATGAATCACGCGGGCAGGGAGCCAGGGTTACGCTGCTGACGTTGAATCGCGGCGAAGGTGGCGCGAATGTGATGTCGCCCGACTACTTCGATGCGCTCGGGTTGGTCCGCACTATGGAGCTTCTCACCGCTGGCTGCTATTACGGTGTGGACCAATACTGGACGCGTGTGATCGATTACGGTTTTTCAAAGACCAAAGCGGAATCCATTAAAAAATGGACGCATGACCGCGTGCTGTACGATGTGGTGCGCGTGGTCCGGATCGTGCGCCCGCTGGTGATTACGTCGGTTTTCGTAGGTGGCCCGAGCGATGGCCACGGCAATCATCAAACGGCTGGGGCCATGGCCCAGGAGGTTTTCAAAGCGGCTGGCGACCCGAACGTTTTCCCCGATCAGATCCAAGCGGGGCTTCAGCCCTGGACGCCCGTGAAGGATTATGCTCGCCAGCCTTTCTTCCGGCGCGGCGGCAATGACCTTCCGGTAAATGTTCAAATTCCCGAAGGTACCTATGATCCGATGCTGGGCATGTCGTACGTGCAGTTATCGCGCGAAGGGTTAGGGTTTCAAAAGTCGCAGAATGGCGGAAGTTCCATCCCGAAAGCCGGACAAATGCTCAGCCCTTATCATCGTTTCGGCTCCACGATTCCGGCGGGCGACAAGGAGAAAGATTTTTTTGACGGAATTGATGTTTCTCTGCTCGGCATCGCGAGTCTGGCTGACGGCGGCGACACTCAATTTCTCCGCGACGGCTTAACAAAAATCAATGCTGTGGTAGAAGAAGCTACGTCAAAGTTTTCCGCCGTTCAACCGGAAGGGTCGGCTCCCGCGTTGGCTGCCGGACTGAAACAAACGATCGTTTTGCTGGATGCTGTTGCCCAAAGCAAACTATCGGAGAAGGCGAAATACGACATTCGACATGAATTGGAGATCAAGCGCGTTCAGTTCAACAATGCTTTGGCCGAAGCTCTCGGCTTGTCCATATCGGCAACCGTGACGCCAAAAACGGAACCGAATCCGTTGATGGTCATGTTTATGGGCGAACCCGAGACGTTTCAAACTGCCATTCCCGGTCAAACATTCAACGTGAAGGTCCATGTCAGCGGCGGAAGCAAAACTCCAGTGCAACTCGTTCGCGCCGTCGTGGAATCCTACGGGCAAAAAACACCCTGGTTAGTTAAATCGCTCGACACTAAAATGGCTTCCGCCGCGCTCGCCAATGCTCAGGCGCTAGACGGGAAATTCGAGGTCAGCGTTCCCCAAAACGCAACCTTCACGCAGCCTTACTTCGCAAGGCCCGATATTGAGCAATCCTATTACGATATCCGCGACGAACGATTTCTCAACCAGCCGCTGCCTCCTTATCCCCTGTGCGCCTGGGCGGAATTCACCTTTGACGGCGCGCCGATTCGCCTAGGCCAGTATGTGCAAACCGTGAAGCGTGTTACCGGGGAAGGAACTGTTTATGAGCCGCTCCCAGTTGCGCCTGCCATTGGCGTAGCAATCTCGCCCCGTGCCGGAATTGTTCCGCTCAATGCAAAATCTTTTACTGTGACGGGTGTTGTTCACAGCAACGTGAAAGGGCCTGCCAGCGGCAAATTGCAACTGGCCCTGCCGGAAGGGTGGAGGTCTGAACCTGCATCAGCAAATTTCGATCTCGCTGATGACGGTCAGGACCAATCCGTTACTTTTCAGATCACGCCATCCGCGCTTGCAGAGAAGCCATATCAGATTACGGCCGTTGCCGAGTATGGGGGCCGTCAATATAAAGAAGGTTACTCAGTTACCGGATACACAGGTTTAAGACCGTATTTTTTGTATGGAGGAGCCACTTATAAGCTGTCGGGTGTCGATGTTAAAGTCGCGCCGGACCTGAAGATCGGCTACGTTATGGGCAGCGGCGATGACGTGCCTTCCTCTCTTCGGCACTTGGGCATTCACGTCAGTTTTCTCGGGCCTTCCGAGATTGCTACCAGTAATCTAAGCGCCTACGATGTGATTCTCCTCGGAGTACGCACGTATGCCGCTCGCGACGATCTGCGAATCTATAACAGCCGCATTTTGGACTATGTGAAAAACGGCGGGGTCATTATTGTGCAATACAACACGCCGGAATTCGATCACAATTACGGGCCATACCCGTACACCATGACCTCCAATCCGGAAGAGGTCACGGACGAGGCTTCCCAAGTGGAAATCCTCGATAAAGGGAACCCGATTTTCAACTGGCCGAACAAGATTTCGGAAAAAGATTTCTCCGGATGGGTGGAAGAGCGCGGTTCGAAATGGATGCAGTCCTGGGATTCGAAGTATCAGGCATTGCTCGAAACCCACGACGAAGGGCAAGCGCCGCAAAAGGGTGGATTACTCTACGCAAAATACGGCAAAGGAATTTATATCTACAACGCTTACGCTTTCTATCGACAGTTGCCGGAAGGCGTCCCCGGCGCTTACCGCTTATTTGCCAATATGCTCAGCCTACCTAAGTTTTCGGGCACGGAGAAGTGACCTGCCGTACGCTTAGACAGGCCAATTCTTCTTGACTAAAATAACTAAACCGTTTAGTATAGATATGCGGCAAGGAGCTCGTCTTACGTGATCCGAGTGAAAGACCTCACCAAGAAGTTTGGTGAATTCACGGCAGTCAATAACATTTCCTTCGAGGTAGGGCCAGGTGAGATCTTTGCCTTTCTTGGTCCTAATGGCGCGGGAAAAACAACAACCATTAAAATGCTCACCACTCTCCTGCAGCCAACGAGCGGAACCATGGAAATTGATGGGCTCGATGCGCGCCGCCAAGCCAATGAGGTGAGGAAACGGTTTGGAATTGTGTTTCAAGATCCGAGTCTGGATGGCGACTTGACCGCGTACGAAAACATGGAACTCCACGCTGTTTTCTATCACGTGCCACGAAAGATTCGTGGGGAGCGTACAGAACAACTGCTGCGCCTATTTGACCTATGGGAACGTCGCAATGAGCAAGTCAAATTGTTTTCAGGCGGCATGAAGCGTCGCCTGGAGATTGCGCGCGGACTTTTGCACACTCCCAAAATTTTGTTTCTGGATGAGCCGACATTGGGTCTTGATCCACAGACCCGCAACCAGCTCTGGACTCATGTAAAGCATTTGAATCAAACAGAAGGAGTAACGGTTTTCCTAACAACTCACTATATGGACGAAGCGGACCGCGTTGCCCAGCGGATCGCTATTATTGATCACGGAAAAATTGTGGCGGAAGATTCGCCACAAGGATTGAAGCAGCAAACCGGTGCTGATTCCCTGGAGGAAGCCTTTCTCGCCCTTACCGGCTCAACTATCCGGGACGAGGCCGCCAGTTCCGCCGATCAAATGAGGCAATTCGCCAAAATGTGGGGGAACCGCCGATGAGCGTCATCTACATTCTCTGGCTGCGTGAGTTGCGGCGTTATGTCCGTTCGCGCGCGCAAATTGTTGCTTCACTCGGGCAGCCATTGTTGTATTTAGTCGTGCTCGGGTTTGGAATGGGGCCGGTATTCCAAAAGGCCGGGCAAGGTAACTATCTCCAGTTTGTCGCGCCGGGAGTGATGGGCATGACCGTTTTGTTCAGTTCCGTGTTCTCCGGCATGGGCTTGCTTTGGGATCGGCAGTTCGGATTCCTCAAGGAAACGCTGGTAGCGCCCGTGCCTCGCATTCAAATCATGTTAGGCCGAACGCTCGGCGCTGCCACGGTTGCCGTTGTGCAAGGGCTGCTTGTAGTGGTTGTGTGCGTGATCGTCGGCTTTCGGGCAGTCCATCTTCAAACTGTTCCATTGGCTCTGCTGTTTATGGCGCTGATTGCGTGCTTGTTCTCCGCCTTAGGAACGGCTATCGGGTCCACGCTACAGAACATGCAGGGTTTCCAACTTATCATGAGTTTTCTGGTCATGCCGATCTTCTTTCTATCCGGCGCTCTTTATCCACTCAATGGCCTACCAAAGGCTTTAAGTGTATTGACCAGTCTCGATCCGCTAACATACGGTGTAGATGGTCTGAGAGCAACTCTGATCGGCAGGCAGCATTTTGGTGTTGTCACGGACGGGCTTGTCCTGGCTGTTGTTGCTGCCCTTCTGCTTGCGATCGGCAGCCGTCTTTTTTCGAAGATTCAAGTGTAAGAATGCCCCGAAGCCGCAGCGTCAGTGCTCATCAGAAGGTTTTAGATGCCGCATTCCAACTTATGGCGGAACGCGGAGTGGAGGGCACCAGCATGGATGCTATCGCGGAAGCTTCCGGCGTGAGTAAAGCCACCATTTACAAGCACTGGATCGATAAAGATGCGCTGCTACTGGAGATGATGGCGGAAGCAAACGGCCTGCGCGTACGACCTCGGTTCAGCTCCGGCAATACGCGAGCCGATATGGTTGCGGTTTTATCGTACCGACCATCGGAACGCGCCGAGACGCGGGAGCGAATCATGCCTCATTTCATGGCGTACTCTGCCCATCATCCTTCCTTCGGCGCAGCATGGCGCAACATGGTGATGGAGCCGCCTCGCAGAGAGCTCAGCTATTTGCTCAAAATAGGCATCAAAAAGGGTGAATTGTCGCCGGATCTCAACCTTGATCTATCTCTTGCCCTACTGCTTGGCCCCATCATGTACTGGTACATTTTTTTGCGGCGATCAGCCGGGAACCCGAAAGGTTTGGC
>JAFAZU010000554.1 GCA_019239585.1 Acidobacteriaceae bacterium | reverse complement strand
ACCCACAACCCCTACCTCCGGCCGTTCTACCAACTCCACCATGGATTCGAGCCAATCCGGGGCAATCACCGAGGTATCGTCATTGAGAAAAAGCAAAATCGGCGATTCGGATTGACGAGCCGCCAAGTTATTAATGGCCGAATAGTTGAACGATTGGTGGCGGTGATCGATGTACCGGATCGCCTCCGCACCGGACTGAAATGTTTCAATTAGTTGTTTGATCGTATCGTTTTTTGAATTATCAACGACCACAACTTCAAAATTCCGGTAACTTGTTTTGGAAAGAAGCTCTCGCAGATTTGTTTGCAGGACATCTACCTTGCCGCCGGAAGCAATAATGATACTGACGCGCGCCCGGTCTGAAATGGGATACCGTACGCGCCATCGGCCCACCACTTTTCCGCTTTGCACGACGGCTCGGGAGTTGTTAGAGGCAAGGTGCGACTGCAAGGCGTTCCGGGCCGCATCGACGGCATACTGTTTGTTCTCAATCGATGTAGCGGTGGAAGCGGCTCCCGCCCGCCAATGATACAAAACTCTTGGTATGTGTAGAATTTGTCGCGCCTGCGCCGTCGCTTTTAGAATCAGATCATAATCCTGGCTGCCGTCGCAATCGGAATGAAAACCCCCAACTTTCTGCGCCAAATCTCCTTTCAGAACCAGCAAGTGACAGATGTAATTTTCCGAGAGCAACAAATCGGGGGACCAATCCGGCTTGAAAAACGGCTCAAAGCGGCTGCCTTTCCAGTCAATTTTATCCTCGTCGCTGTAGATCAAATCCGCATCGGGATTCTGTTGAATGGCTTGGCAAACGTAGGCCAGCGCATGCGGAGCCAGCGTATCGTCATGGTCGAGAAACGTGACGAACTCGCCGGACGCCATTCCCCAGGCTGTATTGCATGCCCGCGAGATACCCCCCTGTTCCGTGCGGAACGTCAGCTTAACTCGTTTGTCGGCTGAAGCAAACTGCTGCAAAATCCGTCTCGGCTCCGGCCGCGTCGAGCAATCATCGGCAATGCACAACTCCCACTGCTCGTATGACTGATGAAGCACCGATTGAAGAGCCGCCGTCAGTTCGGCCTTATCGGTATTGAAAACCGGCATAAGAATACTGATCAACGGACGATCGGGGAAACTTGCCAGCTTCAGACTGATCAGGTGGTCGTCAGGCACCTCGAACTGTTGAATCCAGCGTTCGTAATCGGAAGCAAATCCTTTCTCATGGTCGATCTGGACAGAAGTATGCGTCTCACGTACTACTTCGTTGGCAGAGATGACCCGGACAGTAATTGGGTACGTGCCATTCGGCAAGGCGGAAGAATCCAGTTCATAGAGAAAGCCGGCGCGCCCGGTTTGATCCAGTTCAGGGTGCGCTCTCTTGACATCCGGCCTGGGGACGTCCGGTTTCACCCCTGTCGAGAGGTGTCCTGGAATGACGATCTGAACGGCGTCAACGCCACCCTCCGCCAGGCACCAGCCTCGCACAGCGATGACTCCGCTACGGGGAGTGTTGCTGGCGGCATCCGGCTCATCACAAACAAGAAAAGACTTTCTGGAAGTTAGTGCAACAGATTGTTCTTTTGGTCGGTACAGCCGGGCTGGAACGATTTTTTGAAGCAACGTGCTCGTGCTGCGTAAAGTACGCCATACACGGCCAGTCAACATTTCCATTTGTATGCGATCTACCCGCGCAATCGCTGTCTGCTGCGTCCTTAACTGCTGCTGCTGAAGTTCAACTGTTTCGAGAATTTGCGTAATCTGGCGCCGTGAAACCTGCAACTCCGATTCGAGTTGTTTTAGCCTTGTCTGTAGTTCTTCTATCTGAGCTTCCCATTCATCTGAATGCGGCATGTGTCCTTGGAAGATAACAATCGATTGATCACTCAATTATGAGCACAGAAAGGAATGCAAGAAGAGTTAAGGCTCATATCAAAGGCTTTTTGAGGAGACAAAGAGAACTTTTCTCTCCCACGTTGGAAACGCGTCAATACCGCCGTTGGATGAAGCGCCATCTTCAGGAGCGTCAACAACGACTGCAAACCGTATGCGAGCCTGGCCTGTTATCGATCTTAACAGCAGTCTGGAATGGCAGCCCGCTTCGTTATTTTCAACAATTGGCAAACTCATTGATTGTGCAGAACAAAGCAGGCCATAGTGAGTGGGTCATTCTGGACAACGGTTGTGTACGTCCCGAGCTTTTGCGGTATCTCGAAGAATTACGGGAGCGATCCTGGATCAGGATCTACAGATCCGAAATAAACCTCGGAGTTACGGGGGGCTTACGATTCTGTCTGCAAAAGGCCAGTAGCCGCTATATTCTCCCCGTTGATGCCGACGACTTTCTCTACCCCGATGCTCTCCGGATTGTTACATTCTTCATCAAGCAAAACGGTTATCCCGCCCTGCTTTATACGGATGAAGACAAGATCGCCGCAGGTGGGGTCACACAACCTTACTTCAAACCGGTCTGGGATCCCGTTCTGCTGGCGAACTCTGCCTATATTGCTCATCTGGGCGTAGTAGACAGAAAACGGGCACTGGAGTTGGATGCGTATAGTGATGGGGAGACAGAAGGCAGCCC
>JAFAZU010000552.1 GCA_019239585.1 Acidobacteriaceae bacterium | reverse complement strand
GAATGATGCCACCTTTTTGTCGCTGCTCAAAAGATCAAGCGCATAAAGTGCATTGGGATTGCCGTCGCAGTTATCTGCCGTGGTCGCATAAACGACATTGTCCCGAATGTTCAAGCTTGTGACTTTGGCATTGGGCGGAAGAAACTTGAATGATGGAATCAGGTCCTCTCCTGTGGAACTGTTCAGCACATGCAGGAGGCCGTCACTGCTCACCACGTACAAGGCGGCAAGCTGCGTCAAAGTTGTCGGCAACAGCGGATAGACGCTTTGTGAAAGCGGAGGGAAGTAAGGCGAGGACTTAGCGGCTGCAACGCCCGAGGCCGCGGGATTACGGCCAGCTAAGGCAGTAAAGTGAATGGTAGCGGAGCTGCTGCCCGCCATAATGACCGGCGCGGTCATACCACCGGGGCAAACAGCGGTCGAATCTTGTAAGGGCGGCTTGTCTCCCCGGTACTCGATACGGGATTGCCAAAGGAGCATGTTGAGGTCGGCATCAACCGAAAATACTTTGTCCGAGCTTCCTCCAAAGATCAGCATCTCCTTAAAACCTCGATAAGTAATGAGATTGCCGTTGATGATGGGCGGGGTTAGAGAATTCAAGCCCCGGGCGAGGTTATCGGCTTTGTATTTGTAAAGCAACTGGAGGCCGCTGACGTTTTCTTTTTTGATATACCGCTCAGACCTAGCCCAGCCGTTTCGCTGAGGATTTCCGCTCTGCATCGGCCAGTCAGCTCCTAGAATCAGTACACTTGTGACGGCAGCCAGAAGAGCCGTAAGCCGGAGTGTTCGCATGCCGATATTTTAATGAACTGCTGCGGTTTTAGTTTTTACGCCTGCGGGGGATTCGAAGACGATACGCGCTTTCTTGGCTTCTATTTTGGCAAAGTCCAGTCCGGGAACATTGCGAAGGTCGTCAATAGATTTGAAATCCCCATTCTGGGAGCGGTATTGAAGAATGGCGTTCGCTTGTGATCTTCGCAGGAGCAGCGTCGTTTGGAGGTCAACAGAGGTTGCTTTGTTGATGTTCAGCGGACCAGGCACTTCAAGGCCATAGTTCTTCGAAAGGTAGGACAAGATCGCATCGAAATCATCCTCCGTCCCTTGGGCACCTAACTTGGCCATTTTCGTAACTGTTTCTTCCCAGCCTTCGCGGTTCTGATGGAGGGAGGTCGCCCGTTCCGGCGAGTGGCAGCTTCCGCAAACCCGAACAGTCGCGGCTTTGCCGTATCCTTCGGGCAGATCCGCTTTGGCAGTACTCGTAAAAAGCGCAAGAGCCGCGCAGGCAGGGGCAAACAGTATGGTCAATCGCTTAACAATGGACATGCTAAATCCCAAGTATCTACCATATCGTTACTCAACGACCGGTACAAGTCTGGATTCGATAATGCGCTCGTCGGAAGTGACAAGCTGAAGCCGGTGAACTCGCGCCGTTGCCACAATGGCGCGATCCGCCGGGTCTTTTAGCGTTACAAGGGAAAACACATCCGAGGCTATCTCATAAGTTATAGGAAGAACGCGGAAAATGGGATTGCTCTGCAGAATGCCGAAAAACTCATCCAAGCTCATCTTTAGAGTCAGCTTTCTCTCGCTCACCAACACAGCAACTTCCAGCAGAGTCGTAGCACTGAGAGCAATCGGTTCAGCACGCTGCACAGCCCTTTCCAGTACCCTGGCCTGTTCTCGGGAGAGGCGTTTGATATCACCTAGCCAGCGAACCACAATATGGGTGTCCAGCAGCAATCGAGGAAGCATTGAGAGACTGCCCTATTCTTTACGAACGGCGTCCCAGAGATCTGAAAGATCAACATTTGCAAGATCCTCGTTTTCTATGATTTTGCCCGCCAAGCTGTTTGCAGGGGACTTCCAAGCTTTTTTCGGGGTAGGACCAAGCACCGCTATTGGACGGCCTCGTCTCGTGACCGTGATAGCTGCTCCATTCTGCTCGATCTCGTCAAGCAACGAAAGACACTTAGCTTTGAACTCCGTCGCGCTCACTACACGGCTCTTGCTCATTGTTCATCAGTGTACTAGAAATGTAGTCATCTAACCAGTATTATTACATCTCAAATGAAAGACCGAAACAGTAGAGTACACCATCGACGGCGCTAAAACAGACGTGCCCGTTAGCGAGGGCGATATTGCCGGAAGACGAGCGGGACGTGATGGCGTTGCCGCTGTTATACAGTTCTACCCCGTTGAGAGCGTCGATAGCGTGCAGGACCAGGTGATTTGATCCTGCATTAAGCGCATAGGAAAGAAAGTAGAGAATGCCGTTTGCTATGGCCGGCGGACCGGCAGCGGTCAGGCCATGTGAAGCCCAGGATGGGATAGCTGTGGGATGATCTTTGGGGCCGGTGATCTGGAATGCTCTGACGCCAGAGGTAGAAGTTGTATCAATCCAGCGCGTGCCTGCAGCATCCTGCCAAGTGGCGAGACCTCCCGAGTGGGCAGGTTTTGATGCCACGCTTCCAACAATGGGGTGGTCAATGTTTGGGTTCAGCAAGACCAATTTGTTGCTGTTTAACTCGGCAGACACATCCTGACCTTTCCATTTAAAAACGGTCAGCAAGCTGCTATTCTCCTTCCACCGCCGCCATTGCGGATTGGGACTGGCTTTCAGATCCAAAGTCCAGAAGCGGTTGGGAAGACCTCCACATGCCGGAGCGGTTGTGGCGTAGAGGACTTTATCAGATATTTCGAGGCTCGCTGGCTTAGCGCTGGGCGGCAGAAATGGAAGTGACAGTGAAAAATCTCCGCCGGTACTAGGACGTAGCGCATACAGGCGACCTTCAGAGGATAGGACGTAAAGCGGTCGATTTGCGTCAGAGAAAGTATCGTCATCTTCCGCTTCAGGATCATTTGGTTTTTCGGGAGAAGGGGCCATTACCGGAGCGATAGGAATACTGCCAGCGCACGGCGTGCCCTCTCCCACATGGCGGCTCCAGAAAATTGTGCCTAGATCGGCATCCACGGCGTAAACTGTGTCGGAACTGTCCTTAACAAATACGAGTTCTTTAATGCCACGGTGAGTAATAATCGGGCCGAGGAGTAATGGGTCAGTCAGGCTGCTCGAACCGGTGCTAAGTTTTCGTTTCCAAAGAAGCTGAAGCCGTTGAACCGTGTGTGCGGTCAGGAGCTTTTCTTCCTTTTGCCAGCCAGTCCGCTGAAGATCGCCTGCCCTGGTAAGCCAATCCGCTCCGGGTGCTAAGGCGCAAGCCCATAGGAGGATCGCAAAGGGACGGTTCATCCTCCCAGCTTTACAAAGTCTTAATGCGGATGTGACGCGTTTCCATCTTCATGGCTGCATGAGAAAGGCGGTGCAATTGAATTCCAATCTCACCGTTCATTTTGCGATTGGCGGAATCGTCATCGATAACGATGCTCATGACATGGCCGTTAATCAGTTGGATTAATGTATTGCCGCGCGCGATGATGTGGATTTCATTCCAGTCGCCGTCCTTGATGAATTTCCTCAACTCCCCCGTATCTCCTAGTGATCCGACCGAGCCCGCGTGCTTGCCGTTAGGAACATACGAGATCTGCCCGCGAAGCGCCAGAAAACCACGATTGCGTTCTTCGTAAACCTGACCGGTGTACTGCTGCTTGAGGTCGATGTCGGCCTGATATCCTTTCAGAACCCACTTTGCGACATCAGGAAGCTCAACGCTCCGGTACTGGATGCCGCTATTGCCATCGTTAATCCCAGTTAAACGGTATTCCGCTTTTAGTTCGAAATCAGCCGGTTGGCCACCTTTCCATATACAGAACGTGTTCTGTTTGGGCTGATGCTCCTCCGTTGTCTGACCGACGATTGCGCCATCTTCGACACGCCAGAAATCGGGATCGCCGTCCCAGCCATTTAAAGTCTTTCCGTCGAAAATGGATTGAAAGCCTGTTTCCTCCAGTGGTCCAACGGGAGATCGTTGCGGAACTTGCGCGTCTAATCTCCATAAGAGTGCCACAGGCGAACAAGCAATGAAAGCGAGCAGTCGAGCAATGGTGAGCATTAACGAAACACTATATCTCAGAGCTTTTTAACCCCTGTTTCGCATACAATCCTAAATGAGGAGGGCCACATGTCCTTTCGCTCCCTGCTTCTCATAGTCGCTGTTGCGGCAACGCCCGCTGTTTCCCCCAGCGCCGAGGTGACGTTCAGCCATGATGTAGCTCCGATTCTTTACAAGCATTGCGTGTCGTGTCATCACCCAAACGACATTGCACCCATGTCGCTCTTGACCTACAAGGATGCCCGTCCTTGGGCGGCCGCTATCAAACAGGCCATTGTGACCGGGGTAATGCCGCCGTGGAAAGCCGACCCGAAGTATGGGCATTGGTCAAACGACGCACGGCTCAGCGAGTCTGAGAAGAACACGATTCTTGCCTGGGTGAATGGAGCCAAGCTGGAAGGCAACCCGAAGGATATGCCTGCGTCTCCGGAATTTCCGGACGGCTGGAAGGTGGGCAAACCGGATGCGGTCATTGCCATTCCGGAGCACAAGCTGGAAGCGAAAGGCCCGGATGAGTACTCCTACATTACCGTTCCGACAAACTTCACGGAAGATAAATGGATTGTTGCCGCCGAGCTTCGGCCCGGCAATCGCAAGGTGGTGCATCACGCTCACGTCTTCGTGGTCGAACCGGAGACGGATGCATCCAAGGAGAAGAAAGAAGACAATCCTGCCAAGGCTTACAGCAAGTGGTTGCAAATCCACGAAGGAACTCTTTCCTTCATTCGCCCGGATGCTCCGGTCATTGATGACGGTTGCTTAAAAGACGATAACGGCGCGTTTCCAGGCAATGCGCAAAGCGATCTGGGAAGCCTGATTAGCTCCTTCCTGCCGGGGCGTGAGGCGGATGTATATCCTCCGGGAACGGCAAGGCTGGTGAAGGCAGGTTCTAAGGTGAATTTTCAGATTCATTATTCAAAGGCCACCGGCAAGCCGGAAACCGATATCACCAGCGTGGGACTGGTATTCGCCAAGGAGCCGCCGAAGCAGGTTGCCCGCCGCATTGACCTTTCGAATCACATGTTTCTGATCCCTGCCGGCGACCCAAATCACGAGGTAACGGAGTGCCACACGTTTCAAAGGGATATGTATATTACGAGCTTGACGCCTCACATGCACCTTCGCGGTAAAGCCATGCGGATGGAGGTCACTTACCCGGATGGACAGAAGGAAACGTTGTTGAACGTACCGGCGTACGACTTTAACTGGCAGATTACTTATCGCACCGAAAAGCCTATTTTTATCCCAAAGGGCACTCGTCTGAAAATAGACGCGCACTTCGATAACTCCCCTAACAATCGCGCCAACCCCGATCCGACCAAGATCATCCGTTGGGGCGCGGCCAGCGAAGTGGAAATGATGGACGGCTGGGTGGAGTACGTGGACGCGGTACCGGGGCAGGAGCCTCCGGTGACGGTGACTGCCGGCGTACGCCAATCAAAGGCAGATTTGAATCCCAATCATTAATCCAAGCTGTGACAGAGTTCAAGGCAAGAAAAGCGTTGCCATTCCGCTTTGCGAGACCGATCGATTCGCGGACAGCATGGGGGGCGGTGATAATTGAAAGATCGCCGTCCCCTCACGCTCTGTTATGAAGAGTCCCGACAAGATCATGATTGTTGATCGCTTCGCTCCTCTGCGGGCACATTTGCTCACGCTGCTGGCGGAGCTGGGCGAAGAGGACTGGGCGCGTCCGACGGCTGCCCCAGGCTGGTCTGTCAAGGACGTAACTGCCCACCTATGGGGCGGCGACGTCGCAATCCTCTCCGGCAAGCGCGACGGCTTTCGCTCCGCTCAGCAGATCGATAGCTACGAT
>JAFAZU010000534.1 GCA_019239585.1 Acidobacteriaceae bacterium | reverse complement strand
ATCGTAGCTATCGATCTGCTGAGCGGAGCGAAAGCCGTCGCGCTTGCCGGAGAGGATTGCGACGTCGCCGCCCCATAGGTGGGCAGTTACGTCCTTGACAGACCAGCCTGGGGCAGCCGTCGGACGCGCCCAGTCCTCTTCGCCCAGTTCCGCCAGCAGCGTGAGCAAATGTGCCCGCAGAGGAGCGAAGCGATCGACAATCATGATCTTGTCGGGACGATTCATAACAAAGTGTTAGGTTACGGCGTTCTTTCGATTATTGCCGGGTCCCCGTTTACTAGCAGAAGCGGCAGAGACGTTCGCAGTAACCGGGTCGGAAAAGAAAACCATAGCATACAAGCACCCTCTTAGGACACACTTCAGTACCATCATGAAATGTTGTTCGGAGGGGCCCATGTGCGTCCCGCGTCAGTGAGCGCGACCAGGCGGCGCGCCGCTACGGGGCCGACGTCATATGATGAAGAACATGACTGTGGAGATCAAACGCTGCTTCTTTTGAAGCGACCTCAAAGCGGAGGCCGTGCGCCTCAAAAACCATCTCGAACGGGAACTCGGAACTCAGGTTCGGGTGCGGGCCGGCGCTCCCGGCTCTTTACAGGTTCTGCTCAACGGCGAACCAATCTACTCCAAGAAGCAGGCCGGGCGTCTGCCGAGTGCGGAGGAACTGGTCGCTTTGGTGCGCGGGAAGGCTCGGGCGGGATGAAGCCGTCCCTCTTCCTGCTTAAAAAACGGTTGGAACCCTTTCCGTATGGCTGGCCAACAGAACGCTGAAGCGGATTCAGCTCGATGGCTCATCTTCAGAAATGAGTGTCAGCGTTCTTCGCTGGATGATAGACTGCGCACAGGCGTTCCCCAAAACAGGCCACGGTGGGAGCGCTGTTTCCCGCATGTCCTCTGTTGAGAAGAACTATCCTGTCACACCGGCGGCCCGTATGACGGCACGTCAGCGCGCTGTTTTCAAGGAGACGGGCTTTTCGAGTCACTGCACAACCATAGCGACTAAAGCGATTTGCATTGGGACGGAACCCTTAGAACTGGTCACTTCGTTCCCGGCTCTCTGTCAGCAACGATTTCTTCAACGCAACCTCTGGCGCCCAGCAGCCCGCCAGATCAGTATCCCGAGCAGCCCGTTGCTCCAGAAGTTGATGCGAAAAGTGGGAGTAAGCCATAGTACTGTAAGTACTCTTATTTTGCTTTCCTTTGAGTCATGAAACAGATTAAGATCGACCCTAGTTGTCGGGTATTAGTACTTAGATTATGGAGGGATATGCTTTTTTTACGTGTAGCCAGTCTTTCGGCATTTGCCATCTGCTTTGCGGTGATGACGAGTGCTCAAACCATGAACGAGCAACAGATTAAAGAAGTCGGATCGGCGTCGTTTGCCGCCGCGACTTCATTCAGCGACTTTTCACAAAGCAATACGGAAACTGACCAGCCATCTCGCGTTATGCCGAAGCCGGATCTCATTTCGGCGCGGAAGGCGAGCGTTGGCCAGCAATCAAGCACTAGCAATCAAAGCGCGGAAGATCTTTTTCCCGCAGCCGCTGCAGAGGCCCTGAGCAATCCCAATCCTACGCCGAAAAACGTAGTGGGAACGAAGCCCAATTTCTTTGGGTTTGCCGGTTTAACTGCGTTGGATAATCAAAACGTAAACGGCGTTAATTTTGAGCCTCCGGACCAGGGCTTGGCAGTTGGAGGCGGATTTGTATTCGAGGCCGTTAATCTCGTATTTGCCCTTTACGATACCTCCGGCAACCTTGTTGCGGGACCGGTTTCGGCAAACGCTTTTCTGGGATTGCCCCCGTGGTTTAACCGCACGACTAACCGATATGGTCCGGACCTTAGTGATCCCAAGGTGTACTATGATCAGGATCTGAAGCGCTGGTTTTTGACAATACTGGAGTTTGATCGCGATCCAACAACGGGAGCTGATACTGGTCGCACGCATGTTTACATTGCGGTGAGCACCAGCAATCTTCCCTTGAACTTCAAAGTATTATCAATAGACACCACCGACGATGGCACCCTAGGCACGCCTGCTCATCCCGACTGCCCTTGCTTTGGCGACCAACCGCTGATCGGAGCGGATAGATATGGGTTTTATATCAGCACGAATGAGTTTCCCCTTTTTAAAAATGGCTTTAATGGGACGCAAATTTATGCGCTCTCCAAAGTATTCCTGGCCGAAGGCGGATTGCCGACGGTGGTGCATTTCAGTGCGCTCCCCTTGGCGGAAGGTATAGCGTATTCAGTGCAGCCTGCCATTTCGCTGCGTTTCAACAGCGAACCGAATACAGGAGTGGAGTACTTCCTTAGTTCATTAGACTTCAACGGCACACTAGACAACCGAATTGCTGTTTGGGCCATGACGAATACAGCTTCTCTTACGGATCTAAGCCCTAAGCTCAAACTTCGTAAGACCGTGATCGGCAGCGAGGTTTACGGCCAACCGCCACCGGCGGTTCAGAATCCCGGGCTTTATCCATACGGAATGTCATTAGGAAAGAACCTGGCGTTGATCGATACGAACGACGACCGGATGAATCAGGTGGTTTACGAGGACGGCAAGCTCTGGTCGGGCGTCGATACAATTATTGGCGGTGTCGGCACGAATCCGGACGGGTCAGACAACGTGGCTCGCGCGGGAATTGCTTATTTCGTTGTGGAGCCCAGCGTGAGTGATAACGGTGCGGTGAGTGCGAAAATATCCAGCCAGGGGTATGTCGCAGCACCGGGAGAAGACAGCGTGATGTTTCCTTCCATTGGAGTAACGACGTCGGGCAAAGCAGCGATGACATTTACTTTGGTGGGACCGACGCCAGCCGGAATATTCTTTAATGGCTTCTATCCCAGCATGGCGTTCACCCGCTTGACGCTGGCCAATGGGGCGGGAAATATTCAGCTTGGGGCGGCAGGCCTCAATCCGGAAGATGGTTTCAGCGGTTATCCATCTCAGGGAAGCGGACCGGGTGTTGCACGGTGGGG
>JAFAZU010000467.1 GCA_019239585.1 Acidobacteriaceae bacterium | reverse complement strand
GCTTTTCGCCCAGAATCAGATCTCCGTGCAGGAAGGGCCGATGTTTTGTCTTCAGCTGCTGAAAACCGCGCTCCTGGCCGGACCGAGCTTTCTGGAAAAGTTTCAGCACTATCGAGTTCTCGCCGAGGATTTGCGGCCGTTGCTCCTGGAGCGCGAGAGACGGGCATCCGAAAAAGCCATGAAAAAATCTTCCTACCGGCCGTTTCGTAAACCACCCTCCACGTCCCACATCAGTTGGACGAAGAAGATCGAGGAGCGCTAGAGAGCTCCCCTTCATCTCCGAAGCTGGGAGATGGATGCCGGGAAATGGAAGGATCACGGTGGGAGTGATTCGGTCGGCGTGTGATTCCGCGAAAGACCAATAAGATCCGCTGCGGCTTCCGGCCGTCGCACACAATGTATGGGAGAAAGCTTGGAAACTAGTAGCATTTCTGCCGGATTATCGCTATACTAGAAATGTCTTTGCCCGCATCCGTATTCACCTTCGAGTGCCTTCCGGCCGCCTCTTCTCTTCTTAATCCAATCCATTAAGCTGATTTCAGCGCAGTCTGACAAAGAACATTTATTAATACAGGATCAACACAATGCCTAACATTTTTGTCGGAAATCTGAGCTATGAAACGACACAGAACGATCTCCACGCCGCCTTTGCAGCTTACGGAAACGTGGAACGCGTCAACGTGATTACGGACCGCGACACGGGTCAGCCCCGTGGTTTTGCGTTCGTGGAAATGACCGACCAGCAAGGCGCGCAGGCGGCGATTGCGCAACTGAATGGCGCCGAACTTCGGGGCCGCACGATGAACGTCAACGAAGCACGGCCGAAACCCACTGGTGGTGGGAATAGCGGCTACGGCGGGGGACGCAATGGCTCCGGCGGGAATCGTCGGCGGGAACCACGCTGGTAAACACGCTGATTTATTGACTTAAACTGTCTCAAAGGTAGTCACTAAGCCGCTCTATCGACCCGGGACTCAGCAAGATCCCAGGAGGGCGGCTTTTTATTTCTATTTTCTTTTCATAAGGAGCAAGTATGCCGGGTCGCGGACCACAGACATTTAAGAAGCGTCAAAAAGAGCAGGAGCGCAGGGAGCGCCGCGAGGAAAAGCTCGCTCGGCGACGGCAACGCAAAGAGGGGCAACCATCAACAGTTCCTGATTCACAGAGCAACGCCACAACAAATCAGTAGAGACTGTGGGAAGAGAAAGTATCCTTGTACAATTGGCCTTTGGTGGCGCTTTCCACGATGGCAGAACACTCTGCTACCATTTCCACCGTAGGTCGTAACGGATGCATAGACATAGCCCAGGTATAAAGATCCTGGTTTCTTTGTGGCAGTTTTCTAAAATTCTGGTCATCTTTCCAGCGTGATAGGTGAGGAGAAAATCAGAACGGGCGGGCTATCGACGGAGCATGAGTACCGGCTGACATGGCAGCGAGACCGGAGTCACTCCTCTCATCCAAATAAAGGGAGGTACTATGCCGTGCTTCATCGAATCAATACCGAGGCACGCTCCCGTCCACCTCGCGGCTCCAGCGGTCGATCCCGCCTGCCACACTATAGCAATCCTCGATTCCCTGCCGTCGCAGCCAGGACACCACTTGCAAGCTCCGCACTCCGTGGTGACATAACACCAACAAAGTGTTTTCATCCGCTATTTGCTCCAGCTTCTGTAGTTCCGCCGGTATCGTCTGCATAGGAATCAGTTGCGAATCTTCCACGTGAGCCAGCGCAAACTCCTCCGGCTCCCGTACATCAATCAGTACCGCTCCACTGTCACTCTTTAGCCGGCTCTGCGCCTCCAGCGGCGTAATCTCATACTGTTCTTCCATACAAACAAGAATCCCATTTCCCCTGGCGCATTTCGAGCTTTCATGACATACTAGAACTCCAAGAAAGCAGATCTGGATGGCGCAGACGGAAAAAGCCATCGTCCGATTCCGGGAACTGTTCGAGCAGGAATGCCTGGGGGATCTCGCCTGGGCCGAGGAGTTACAAGAGCGGATGCGTCAAGAGGGACTGGTCCACTCCGGCCGTCCTGTCTCTGCCACGCTGCGCCCGGAAGTTCTGTCCCAGCTCAAGTTTCAAAAACTGGCGGCGGCGGCAAACCGACTCTCAACCATCCTTGAACAAATCGAGCCGCTCATCCTGCGCACTCCCGCGCTTCTAAACCGTTTGGGCATGCTGCCAGGAGAAAAGATGCTGGCCCAGATACCAGCAAGAAGTACGCACTCCCGCGTATTTGCATCGATGAAAGCTCACCGGCAGAACGGGTCGTTTCGCATTTGTGATTACAACGCCTGCGGGCTCCACTCCCTCATTTATCCGGATCGGCTAGCGGACCTGTTTCTCGATCTACACACGCTTCAGTGTTTCACCAAAGGACGTTACAAGCTTTCGAAGGTCGGCGGCCTCTCCTGCCTGTTGAATGCTATTCGCCAGGCTTGGAGCGATTTCGGAGGGTACGCTCTGCCGCAGGTAGCCATTCTGGAAACCTCGGAGTCGGTTCGCTCAAACGCCTTGGACGGTCAGCTTCTGGAGAAGCAATTAAGCGGTGCCGGCTTACACGCCAAGCTTGTCTCTCCAGACCAACTTGAATACACGCACAATCGTCTGCACGCCGGAGCCTTCCGCATTGATCTCCTGCTGCGCCGTTTGTTAACGCGCGAACTCCTGGCGGCTCACGATCTTTCGCACCATGTTTTTACTGCGTATCGCGACGGCACTGTTTGTATCATCAATAACTTTCAATCCGGCTTGACACAACGCAGGTCGCTCTTCGAACTCCTCACGGACGAAAGCATTTTAAAGAATCTCTCAACGTCTGATGCGCAATTCATTCGCAAGCACATTCCCTGGACTCGCGTGGTTGGCAGCAGAAAGGTGATCTGCGCCGGTCAGGCCATTGATCTTCACCAGCTTGCGCTGCACAAACGCGAGCATTTCATTCTGTGCCCCAATGACCTGTTCGGCGGAGAACAAACTTTTATTGGCGCAAGTATGAGCGAAAGCGCCTGGGAAAGTGCGCTTCGGATGGCAACTCGCGCGCCTTACGTTCTTCAGGAGCGTTTGCCGGTAGAACGCCAATCCGTGCCTCTCTTCCAATACGGCGAGATACAAAGAAAAATTGCTACCGCCTCTGTTGAGCCACAGCTTTTCAGCGGAAGGATGCTGGCCGTTTCCGCCGCTTTTGAAACCTGCGTCGGTGGCTGCGAGGTGCCGCTAACGCTCGCCCCCATTCTGTTGCTGGACCCGGAGACGGAAAAAGTGACCGGTTAAATTGCTCACTGGCGAACCGCCGCACGCACCCGTGATACAAACCCGTCCAGTGTCGAAGGCGCAGAATCGATCCACCGCGCGACCGCCACCAAATCCAGATCCGGATCAACATAGATCACGTTCGCGCCGTTTCCCAAATGGTAGAAAACCGTAGCGGGTGCGCTCGGCAAAGCCTTCCGCCCGGTATTTAAAAACCAGTTCATGAATCCGTACTCCGGGTTCGGTTTTGTCGGCGTGAGCGCCCATTTTACCCACTGCTCCGAAAGGATCTGCTGATCCTTCCAGCGGCCCCGGTGCAGCGTTAGAAGGCCGAAGCGAGCCATATCATACGCATTGATGAACATGCCACCGCCCCAATGGCCGCCACCGGAAACCGACTGCACCATAACGCCGTCCACATTCACCCAGGAGTTCTCATAACCATACCAGCGCCACGTGTTACTGGCCTCGATCGGGTCCATGACGTACTCTTTCAAAACCTGCAGCAACGGACGCCGCCAAACCTGCAATGCTGCCAGGGCCAGCAGATTGACCCGCACATCGTTGTACTTCCATGTCGTGCCGGGTTCGCTATGTGTGCGCTGCATATACTCGGCAAACGGCACATCTTTGGGCGGCCGATCGGCCCAGTCCGGTTTTCCCCAAAGTGTGCCTTCCCAGTCGCTCGTCTGGCGCAGCAGATGATCCCAGGTAATGCGGCTGTTATGCCCGTTGGCGAAGTACTCGCCGCTTATATAATTCTTCACCGGGTCGTTCAGATCATGAATTAGGCCATGATCGTAAGCCACGCCAACGGTTGTAGAAAGAAAACTTTTGGTTGCGCTGAAAGTCATGTCAACTCGCTGCGGTTCGCCCCACTCCGACACGATAAAGCCGTGGCGAACAATCAGACCGGTCGGCTCGCCGCGCCCT
>JAFAZU010000442.1 GCA_019239585.1 Acidobacteriaceae bacterium | reverse complement strand
TGTACAATCCTGCGCAAGCTCCGACAATCGATCCCCAAACAGGTCGAATTGTGCCGAATACCGGCAATCTCCTCAACGGCATTGGTATTGCCGGACAAAACGGAATTCCTCGCGGTCTGGTACAGAACCACTGGAACCTGTTTGAGCCGAGGGTGGGCATCGCTTGGCGTCCATTCGGCGAAGATACTGTCTTCCGTATCGGGTACGGGATCTTCTATGAGCGCGTACAAGGGAACGATATCTATAATGTTGGCCCTAATCCGCCGTTCAGCAGCACAGCAACTATTTTCAATACGTTCTTGAGTAATCCGGGAGGGGGTGGAAACGCAATTGTCCCGGCCAGCTTAACAGTGTACGATCCTGCCTACCCCACCGCACAAGTGCAGCAGTACAATTTCGGCATTCAACGCCGCCTTGCCAGGAGCGTTGTTGCTGATGTGTCCTATGTAGGAACGAAAGGTACTCATCTGTCCGACTCGCGTAACATTAATCAGCCCTTTCCATCAGAGGCTGCAAAAGTCCTGGCCGGAACGGAGAATGTCAACAAAGCCCGGCCCTATCAAGGCTACGCAAACATCCTGCAGTATTTTAATGGCGGGAATTCGAATTACAATTCTCTGCAGGCAAGTCTCCGGACTGATTCCTTCTACGGGTTGACTTTACAGGCGTCCTACACTTATTCGCACGCGATTGATTATGTCAGCGGCGATGTGCCCGGTAATTCTCACCAGAATGCATACGCGACATTTCTGGAACGGGCAAGTTCGAATTACGACCGCCGGCACATGCTGATTCTGAGCTATGTCTATGACATTCCAGCGCCCTCGCAACAACGATTCGTTCGGGCCGTTTTCGGCAACTGGCAATTTTCAGGGATCAGCAGCTTTCAAACGGGCCTCCCCATTAATATTTCTCTGCCTGGTGACAATGCCGGAGTTGGCAGCGCGCCGTATCGTCCCGACCTCATCGGTAATCCAACCGTCGGCGGCGGCTCACGGCAGGTATGGTTCAATCCGCTCGCCTTTGCCAAGCCCGCGCCCGGACTATTCGGCAATGCCGGTAGGAACGTAGTCAGCAGCGCTGGCATCATCAACACCGATGCCTCCCTGTTCCGGAACTTTCCAGGTATCCTGAAGCTGGAGTCCAGTGGCCTGCAATTTCGAGCCGAGTTTTACAACATCTTCAACCACACGAACTTCAGCGGTTACGGCACAACTTTCGGTTCGCCGAACTTCGGGCAGGCGACTGCGGCCAGAGACCCGAGATCCATCCAGTTTGGCCTGCGTTTGTTCTTTTAATCGTTTCTGCCTCTTGTTACTGCTATTCCTTCTGACAGGTTTGGGCGAGCGCTCCGTAGTGTTCGCCCAAACTACCGGACAGGCAGATGCCTCGTTCTCCGAATTGCAACAAGCTGCAAAGCGTTTTCCCCAGGATGCGCGCATTCAGTACAACCTCGGCCTCGCGCTCTTCCATAAAGGCAGACTCCGCGAGGCTGTTGCGCCTCTGAAGAAAGCCGCTGCCGACCCTGCCCTAACTGAAGAGGCGCACTTCCTGCTTGGGGCAGATTATTTTGAAGAAAAGGACTACGCCGCCGCCATCGCTGAACTCCGCCAGCTCGATCCCTCTATACAGCGCGAACGCGTTCTTTACATGCTTGAAGAGAGCAACCGCCGCACGGGTCGTCTCGACGAAGCCAAAGCATCCTTTCACGAGCTGATCACGAATTACTCGGATTCGGCTTGGACCCACTACTTGCTTGGCAATGCTTACGAGGACCAGCAGGAACTGGATAAGGCTATCCAAGAGTACAAGCAGGCGCTTGCGAAAGACCCTTCGGTCCCCAATGCTCAATTCGCCATCGGCTATCTCTACTGGCGGCAGAGTGACGCGGAGAATGCCCGCGAATGGCTGGAGAAGGAAGCCGCCAAGGGTTGTCACAGCTTAGCTAATTACTATCTAGGTGAAATCTCGCGCGCGGAGAAAGATCTGCCGAAAGCGGAATCGCTCTACCGGCGCTCCCTGGCCTGCGATGGGTCGAACAGCAATGCGCACCTGCGTCTGGGTATGCTTTTGGAAGAAGAGAAACGTTATGAAGAAGCTTTAGCGCAATTGAAGGAAGCAACCCGTCTTGCTCCTGATATTGGATCAGGCCACTATCATTTAGCGTCGGTGTATCGCAGTTTGGGCCGTAAGGCGGAAGCGCAGATCGAGTTTGATAAGGTGCGGCAGATTCAGGCCGGAAAAGACAATGGTGTTGATGTTACACGCGGGGCGAAAGAGTAAGCGGCGCATACTGGCGCTGTTCCTGGCAGCCCTGTTCGTATCGATTGCCTCAGCTTGTCGCGCTGCCGACTTCGTAGGATCTCAGGCCTGCGCACAGTGCCACCCCTCAGAATTTCGGAAGCAATCGGCCTCGCATCATGCCCACTCCCTCCAGCCGATTGAAGGCAGCCTTCTTGGCGCTGCCCTTCTGAAGGCTGGACATTCGCCGGATGGCCGTTTGCGATATGAGGAAAACGCGGGCAAGATCCTCATCTATGAGGAGAGCGTTCCACAGCCTGTTGTCCTGGAGTGGGCCTTTGGAGCAGGCGCGCAAGGCAGCACACCCGTCGGTCTTCTAGGTGACCAGCTTATTGAGCACCGCTTCTCTTACTATTCCCGCGCTGGCGGTTTAGCGCCGACGTTTGGGCACGTGTCACGAGCCTCAACGCCTATCGCGGAGCTAGGCGTTTTGCAAGACAAACGAACGGTCTCAAACTGTTTCAATTGCCACGCCACCGGATTGCAGCGCTCAGGCAGCGAGTTCAGGTTAACTGGGCTGCGGCCCGGCGTTCAATGCGAGCGTTGTCACGGGCCCGGAAGCACCCACATCCAAGCAGCGGAACGCGGCACATCAAAGGACGAGGTGCGAAGGGAAATATTAAATCCCGGACGTTTTCCCGCGCGCGCCCAAATCGAAATCTGCGGCGGGTGTCACCGACTTCCCATGCCTGGAATGGGAGAGGAACCAGAACTGGAAGATCCCGTCACCGTGCGCTTCGCCCCTATCGGGCTTCTAGCAAGCCGCTGCTTTCGCGCCAGCAAAACTATTTCGTGCTTGGCTTGCCACGATCCTCACAGTGATGCACGCCCGAGAGGGGATTTTAGTTACTCGGAAGCATGCCTTGGCTGTCACGTAACGGATCGCAAACCTGTGAAGCTATGCCGGCGCGTACAAAAGGCAAATTGCTTGCCCTGCCATATGCAGCAGGCCCAGCTTGAATCCTACCTGCAATTTACGGATCACCGTATCCGTGTCTACCCAGTGAACTCCCGCCGATGATTGCGGGTTCATCCATTCTGTGAAACACTTTTGAACGGTAACTAAGATGGGACGCAAAACTCTTTTATCTTTAGGCGTGCTTGCCCTGGCAGCCGGTCAAGCTCCAAATACTGATGACCTGCTCTGGCAAAAATCCATCGGGAAGTTTGACCTTCGGCGCAACTCCATGCTGCAACAGGTGGATAACGAAGCGCACGAAGGTCCTTTCCAGCCGACTTGGGATTCGCTCAAGACATATAAAGTCCCCAGCTGGTATCAGGATGCAAAATTCGGAATCTTCATTCATTGGGGTGTTTACTCGGTCCCGGCCTTTGGAAGCGAATGGTATCCACGTAACATGTACCTCCAGGGAACAAAGGAGTTTAAACATCACGTCGATACTTTCGGCCCGCAATCTCGATTCGGATACAAAGACTTCATCCCGAACTTTAAAGCGGAAAACTTCGACGCGCGCCAGTGGGCGGAGTTGTTCCGTAAATCCGGCGCCAAATATATTGTTCCCGTGGCCGAGCACCATGACGGATTCGCCATGTATGAGTCGGAGCTGTCGGACTGGAACGCGAAGAAAATGGGCCCGAAGCGCGACATTGTGGGCGAACTGGCAAAAGCCGTCCGAGGAGAGGGACTGCACTTTGGGGCATCCAGCCATCGGGCCGAGCACTATTTCTTTATGAACGGCGGACGGGAATTTGATTCCGACGTGCGGGATCTCCAGTATGCCGCCTTCTATGGGCCGGCGCACGCGGGGGTCACCGATAAGAACGGGCAAAAGTGGGCCGCTCATCCGGACGCCGCCTATCTCAATGACTGGCTGGCGCGCACCGCTGAAATCGTGAAACGCTACGAGCCGGAAGTGTTGTGGTTTGACTGGTGGATCAACACCAAGGAATTCCAGCCCTACCTGCAGCGCCTAGCTGCGTTCTACTACAACGACGCCGCCCGCCGGAACTCCACGGCGGTTATCAATTACAAATTCACGGCGTACCCGGACAGAGCGGCGGTGCTGGACATTGAGCGCGGACAACTCGATGCGTCCCGCGCCTTGTTCTGGCAGACAGACACTTCGGTCAGCATCAAATCCTGGGGCTACATCGATAACGACACGTTCCGCTCGCCGGAGTCTCTCATTCAGCAATTAATAGACATAATCAGTAAAAATGGCTGTCTTCTGCTGAACATTGGGCCAAAACCGGACGGCACGATTCCCGAGCAGGCGCAGCAGATTCTACTTGCCATGGGCCGCTGGTTGTCGGTCAACGGCGAAGCCATCTATGGCACGCGTCCTTGGAAGGTGTATGGAGAGGGGCCGACGAAGGTGGTGGGAGGATCTTTCCAGGACACCGCGACGCAGCCTTACTCCAGCCAGGACATCCGGTTCACCAGCAAAGGAAAGACACTGTATGCGATTGCGCTGGCCTGGCCGGAAAACGGGCAACTCACGATCAAGTCCCTAGCGCAAGGATCGCCTTCCGGCCATGTCGACGTAAAGACAATTCAACTGCTCGGATCGAATACGCCCATTAAGTGGACGCGGGACGGAGGCGGCCTGCATCTCGCGCTACCCGCGCAGAAAACCGGCGAGTATGCCTACGTTTTTAAGCTCTCGCCGGGGTAGTAAAGATGGATGGCGTACACGAGGAGCAGAGATAGGCGGGGAGCCATACGCTTTAAACAAGCGCCGTGTGGCTCTCCCTTGGGGAAACCGCCCGACTCATCGCGTTCATGCAAACCAGTGACGCAAGGAACGGAAACACACTCGCTAAGACGAATAGATGCTGCCAGCCACCTGCAAACAGGAAGGTAGGGACGAATGGATTATAAAGTAAGACGATAGCTGCGAACGAGGCAGCAAAGGCGTAATGCCGCGTACCAAGCCCTTGCATCATGACCACGAGCGCGCCCAAAGCCACTGCGAATCTCACGATCACGTGATACGGAGAGAGTTGTGAGAAAAACAACGCAGTGACCAGTAGCACTGCGATGCACAACCACTTCACCGCTTTCATGCGGGTCACTGCCTTCTGCCCCTCTTGGAGACGATTCCTTTCCTGCCAGGCACGCCAAACTTCTTGGTCCAGCGGCTTCGAACCCCGTTGAGAGAGTTCTTGTATTTCATGTGAATGGTTCATAGGGCAATACCTTCTTTGCTGAGCCTTGGTCTCATCGGAGCAGGTAAGCAATAAGCTGCTGACTGCCATCGCTAGACCTGTCACCCAGTTCCGCAGGCTATCCCGGAATTCTGAAATCCCTGCATCCGACGGCGATCTTCTCTGAGATCATATCCGGAGGCGGAGAAAGGGATTGAGCCGTCATGGGGAAAAATCCTGACTGACGCCATCTCAATCTATTCAACTGTGTCACGAGTCGACCCGTCCGAGCCACCTCGCCGAGATAGTTCCCCCGTTGACCGTAAATTTCGTCACCTCGGAAGCGACCGATCTGTTTTCCTTCACAGGAAAAGAGAGCATCCGCCTCTCGGTAGGCAAGAGCTTGGCCCGCACATGTCCAGAACCAATCGACATCGGATGACACATATGTTACCCAGCGTTCTCAGAGGCCGAGGTTTGAACATGGGGATTCTGCTTCCAATTCTCTTCTAGGAGATACAACTGCCGCAGGAGTCGGATCTGGCTTCGGCGGAGGCGTCGCTTTCTCATTTTTTTGTTTGCTCGGGCTTGATCTCCATGGCGCAACGACAAAAGAAACTCCAGATTTGCTCAGGGTGCCTAGGGCAGAATGCGACGGGCTCCGGGATAAGTGTGAAGAAAGGATTCGAAACGTCGAACTTACAAGCGACGGCCGAACGGCCAGTGCGAGATTGCTTAAGCCACCATCAGTATACGCGAAATCACATCGAATAGATAGTTCATCGCATGATTTGATCTATACTAAGAATGTCTGAGCACTCCTGCCCACTCTCCAGACCCTCTGAACTAAGTCAGATCTTCTGGACGTCATTCCTTAGACAACTTCGATTCAGGAGGTCGTGATGTATCCTCCGGATTACATCGGGTTCATGATCTCTTCTCGAGAGGAGCCACGGTGAGCCACATAAGAGAAATCGGCACGATTCTGCTTAAACAGGGGAACCCAATACCTTATTCGATGAACGTAGTCATCGAACCGTACTGTCTGGGCTGTCTGGTTATCACCAATGCACTGAGAGCGGAGCGATGATGGATCTCAATCATAATTTTTGGAGTTGGAGCGGCCGCTATGTAGGGTATCGCCTGTTGGACGGGCTGTTCGGCTGTGACGGGCGGCAGGTTGGCTATTTTGCCGAAGGCGATGAAGTGTATGGGTGCAATGGTGATTATCTGGGGGAGACCCGCAGCGGCAACCGCCTTATCACCAATCTCAGCAAGAAAACCTGGACCCGAGGAAGTTTGATCCCGCAATTCCTGAAGAGTTCGCCAGGGCACCATGACGTGAGCGCGAAAGAAATGCTCGCTGGACATGAAGACTTTCCCGTTTGGCGGGAACGGATCCAATCGACATAAAACAATAAAGCAAAGGAAAAACATGTTATCAAAGTTCTACGTGGTTCAAAAAAATGGAGTTCCAGCCATTTGGCAGTCCGATGCGAAACGGATTGTGCCCTTGCTGAAGCGCAAGGCCGGGTTTACGGTTGTCTCTGAACCCCCGTGCGGTACACGTGCGGAAGCTTTGATGAAGCTTCGGGAACTCTTTCCCGGGTGTCGGCCCATTCGTTCGAACTGAGTTTTGCTGATACCGGGATAATCGAACAAAGGGTATAACTATGAATTTCACTTACGAAGGTTTTACACAGGATCAGAGTCGAAGGTGCTTTACCTTTCGAGGGATTGAGGAATACCATCCCGTCAGTTTCTTCTCGATCGAGCTCGATCTGCCGCTTTTCGCCCAGAATCAGATCTCCGTGCAGGAAGGGCCGATGTTTTGTCTTCAGCTGCTGAAAACCGCGCTCCTGGCCGGACCGAGCTTTCTGGAAAAGTTTCAGCACTATCGAGTTCTCGCCGAGGATTTGCGGCCGTTGCTCCT
>JAFAZU010000233.1 GCA_019239585.1 Acidobacteriaceae bacterium | reverse complement strand
TCTTGGTGAAACAGGAACAGGAAAGGAAGTAATCGCCCGTGCCATTCACGAAACGAGCGCCCGTAAAGCGGGTCGGTTCATCACTCTCAATTGCGCTGCTGTCCCGGCTGAGTTGATTGAGAGTGAACTGTTCGGACATGAGAAGGGAGCTTTTACCGGTGCTGCGGTCCGGCGTTTGGGCAAGTTCGAACAGGCGCATAAGGGGACTTTGTTCCTCGACGAGATTGGCGATATGCCCGCCTCTATGCAAGCTAAGCTGCTGCGCGTTTTGGAAGAAGGAGAAGTGGAAAGAGTCGGTGGCGACAAACCCATACCGGTGGATGTGCGAGTCATCGTGGCTACCCACAGAAACCTGGAAGACCTCGTGCGAAAGAACGCGTTCCGCACAGATTTATTTCACCGCATTTACGTGTTCCCCATGTTGCTGCCCCCGCTCCGTGACCGGAAAGGTGATGTAGCGCTTTTAGTGAATTACTTTGCGCGACGAGTTAGTGCAGAGAATAACTGGAAGGCGCGCGTTTTCACACAGGAAGCAATCGCCTTATTGGACCGGTATGAGTGGCCAGGGAATGTGAGGGAACTGCGGAACGCGGTGGAGCGAATGTTGCTCCTGGCGGATGATGCTGTCGATGAACATACAGTTAAACTGGCTTTGCCCGGATTGCGGACAAGCGGGCAAGGATTGCATGCGGGAACTCTCGCCTCGCGTGTCGAGAGTTTTGAGCGCTCGACGATTCAGGAAGAACTAAGCAGACACCGAATGAACATGAGCGCCGCAGCAAAGGCTTTGGGGCTCGAGCGCAGTCACCTATATAAGAAATGCGCCGTTTTGGCCATCGATCTGGACGGGTTACGTAAAGGTGAATAGCCGGTGACGATTATTGGCCAGTTGTCCTTCTCCTGAATTCCGAAACGGTTAAGATCATGAGAGTTGTCCCTCATCTGCAAACTGCTGGATTGCCTCATCGGCTGGCTGCCAATGCTCGTACGGTCCGGAAAAACAAATGTTAGCTGTTTAGGTGGCCGCACGATAGTAGTTCAACAGCCCGCCTAAACGCCGCTGTTGCTGGACTACACCGGCATTCCCCAGATGGCTCGGTTCGGGGCGGAGGAGTCGGTTGCCGAGCCCTTGGTGCGGACGTTCTCGGTGGTACAACTCAGCAACACAACACCCATATTAGGGATGTGCGTGAAATCTGCTATCCCTTCCATCCCTGGCATGGCCGGGCCGTATAGGTGCAGGCGAGCCTCGCCAAACGAGATCGGCCTGTGGCCTACTGCAGCTTGCAAGATGAGAACAGTCGGGTTTTGGAAGTGCCACTCTGGATGTTGGACGTTGCGGTCTGCTACCAGATCCGGGTGTCCCCGCCAAGGTTTGTGAGCACGCACTCCTTGGGCGAACTCAAACAGGTGCTCGAGTCTGCAAGGTTACGGGCGCAAGCCCACACCAGGCCGGAAACACGGCATCCATAATTGCTAGCTGCAAAAGGTGGTGATGGTGGCATCGCCGGTTCCGCAGAGATCAAGCCAACTTCCGTTATTGACTCGTCCACAGTGCAATCCGCATTGCACAGACCTGTCGTCCGACGTTCAACAAACGATAGTGCAATTGCTGGCACAGTTACTCAGGCAGCATCGAAGAACAGCGGCAGAAGGCGAAATCGCACAGGAGGTGTGCGATGAGTGACAAAATTAAGCCGCATCATATCGAGCGGAAAGCGATTCTGTACGTGCGCCAGTCCTCGACCTTTCAAGTACAGAACAATTTAGAGAGTCAGAGACTGCAGTATGCGATGCGGGATCGACTGTGTAGGCTTGGTTGGCGCGACATCGAAGTGATCGGAGGATCTGGGCCGATCCGCGTCAGGTACGGTGACCAGAGCGGGTTCGAGCGCATGGTGGCGGAAGTATGTTTGGGTCAAGTGGGTGCAGTGGCGGTGAGAGAAGTCTCGCGTTTTGCACGCAACAGTCGAGAATGGCAGAGGCTGGTGGAAGTCTGTCGTGTGGTGGATACCCTATTGATCGATCAAGAGATGGTGTACACGCCCCGGCAAAGCAATGATCGTCTGTTGCTGGGCTTGAAAGGCAGTTTGAACGAGTATGAATCAGATTTGCTGCGACAACGTTCTGTGGAGGCTCTGCGCGAGAAGGCAAAACGGGGTGAACTGATTGTCGCTTCGCCCGCCGGGTATGTCAAAGGCGAGAATCGTCTGGGAAAGGATCCGGACCGCCGAGTCCAGGAACGGGTGTTGCTGGTATTCAGCAAGTTCCTCGAACTGGGCTCAGCACGGCAAACGTTGCTGTGGTTTCTCGAACACGAACTGCTGGTTCCGGTTTCTGCCCCGCGCGACTAGGTCGTGATCCGATGGCGAACGCGCCCGACCACTTCGTCGGTCACGTAGATATTTGTGCTGCGGAGGTGTACTAGGGCGGTTTCGAAATCGAGCAGGCCCGTCAGATGCGCGTCGGCCAGAACGCCCACGGTGCCGGTGACGATCAGGTGCCGGCGCTCTGCTTCGGCGCGTCCGCCTGAATCGTCGATCAATAAGCGGTAGG
>JAFAZU010000176.1 GCA_019239585.1 Acidobacteriaceae bacterium | reverse complement strand
CCTGGATGAGCTAGCTGCTTATGACCAGGAACTAGGGCTGTAACAGCTTTAGCTGTTGTTACGGCATTTTATAACGCCAATGTTCTTCATTCGGCGGAACTGCAAAACTTGGCAAAGTACAACACTGGCGCCGATTTTGGTGCTATCTGGATTGAGTGGTGGCCAGGGACGGAATCGAACCGCCGACGCCAGCCTTTTCAGGGCTGCGCTCTACCGACTGAGCTACCTGGCCGTAACAGGCGGAAATTTTATTTTAGCAAACAGGTGCGTACTTCCCGTTTTACTCCGCCCGTAGCAAATACAGGTAAGTGCCTTAGCGCTCAAAGCCTGATATACTCCGCTTTGACGGCCTTATTATGGATGAGCAGCGTTTAGGCGATGTGATTGACGATCATTGTATCAAGTGCCGCCGGATCACAAACCATTCTATTGTTTCCCTAGTGGAGGGGCGGGCAGCTAAAGTGCGCTGCCGCACTTGTTATCACGACCACGATTATCGTCATGAACAAGCGCCGCCCTCGAAAAAGGAATTAAAAAAAGCTGAAGCGGAGGCACAGGCTGCGCTGGCGGCGAGTGGCGGTGTGGTTGGCGGCCCTGAACCGGGGGTGAAGCTGAAAAGTAAGGGTGAACACGCTTGATGCTCTGATTAGTACAGGTTTGTTTTTTCCCCACATTGCTGCCTCTATAGTAAGTGGACAGCTTTTGTGATGGATCAGGCACCCAGTACACAGCGTGAAGAGCTGGCAATTGAGATTATCCGCATTCTGTGGCAGCGCCGCTTCAAAGCCTTTCTTGTAGGCGGCTGTGTGCGGGACCGCCTTCTTGGCGTTGTGCCTAAAGACTATGACGTCAGCACAGATGCAGGGCCCTCTCAACTACTGGAACTGTTTCCCGGCGCTCAAACCGTAGGCGCCCATTTCGGCGTTGTTCTCGTCCGACGAGACAACGATATCCAGGTAGAAGTTTCCACCTTTCGCAGCGAGGGCATCTACACGGATGGCCGACGGCCGGACGAAGTGTACTTTGAAAGCGACCCGGCGCTTGACGCGCAGCGCCGCGACTTTACGATTAACGGCCTTTTTGAAGACCCTATTACTCGCCAAGTTTATGATTACGTCGGAGGTAAAGCTGACCTCCAAGCAGGAGTAATTCGCGCGATCGGGAATCCGGAGCAGCGCTTTGCGGAAGACCATTTGCGAATGCTGCGCGCCGTACGTTTTGCCGCTCGCCTGCGCTTTCAAATCGAGGACAACACTCTGCGCGCCATCCGGAAGCTTGCGCCTCAAATCTGCCGGATCTCAGCGGAGCGAATCCGTGAAGAGCTGACACGCATTTTAACGGAAGGCGGAGCGCGTTACGGTTTTGAATTGCTGGACGAAACAGGATTGCTTTCCTGTCTTCTTCCGGAAGTAAAGGCGTTTCAGGGCGTGCAGCAGCCTCCGCAATACCATCCCGAAGGCGACGTCTGGACGCACATCCTGATGATGCTGGAGCAACTCCGTCAGCCCTCCCGTACCTTAGCCTGGGCCGTGCTCCTCCACGATGTGGGCAAGCCGCCGACCTTTCGCGTGGCTGACCGCATACGCTTTGACGGGCACGCGGAAGTGGGAGCTATCATGGCTAAAAAACGTCTAAGCCAGTTAAAAGCTTCCAATGAAGAGATCGAGCAGGTGACTTCGCTAGTGGCGAATCACATGCGTTTTAAGGACGTACAGCAGATGCGCGTTAGCACTCTCAAGCGCTTTTTGCGTTTGCCGCACTTCGACGAGCACCTGGAATTGCATCGCCTGGATTGCATGGCCAGTAATGGGTACACCGAAGCGTATAGATTTGTAAAAGAGCAACTGAATCAATTACAGGAAGATGAGCTGCGG
Source organism: Acidobacteriaceae bacterium (assembly GCA_019239585.1). Lineage (GTDB taxonomy): Bacteria > Acidobacteriota > Terriglobia > Bryobacterales > Bryobacteraceae > Bog-105. The sequence goes on along the minus strand of JAFAZU010000176.1, from coordinate 7,322 downwards.
CCCCCTCGTCTGTTAACAGGAGATGATTTAATTAAAACCGGATACCGACCCGGCCCGCAATTTGGGCCAGCGCTGGAAGCTGTTGAAACGGCGCAATTGGAAGGCGAGATCCGCACTCGGGCGGAAGCTTTGAAGCTGGCGCAATCGGTTCTCGAAAGAAAAGAATAGTGCCACCTCCGCGACTGAACTAGCGTCCAATAGCAGAGTAGATTTATGCCGACTGTTGATTTAGCCGTAGCAAAATTACTTGAAGAGCTACAAGGGGCACGCGCTGAAAGTGACCGGCTTTTTAGTATCTTAAAACCGGAAGCATTATATGAGCGGCCCATTGCGGAGCGGCATCGGGTCATTTTTTATCTCGGGCATCTAGACGGCTTCGATTTTATTCAAATCTGCCGTGAAGGTCTTGGAGTGAAGTCGCAAAACCCACAACTGGACGCGCTGTTTCAAGCAGGCATTGACCCGGACTCAGCGAATTTGCCGAAAGATACGCCCGCTGATTGGCCTACGGTTCAGCAAGTACGAGATTACGTCGCGCACTGCCGCCAACAAGTGGACGCTTATTTGGAGCGTGCTCCGGAAGACGTGGTTTATATGTCACTGGAGCATCGCCAGATGCACCTGGAAACTCTGGCCTACATGTTCCACAACTTTGGGTATCACCATAAAAATGGAACACAGTTTGAAGATGCCGTTATTTCGCATGTGTCTCCTGCGAACGATTGGATAGAAATTCCCGCCGGTGATGCTGCGCTTGGAAAATCAAAGGACGGTACCTTTGGCTGGGACAACGAGTACGATCTAACGATACGCGCTGTTCCGGCGTTCCAGATTCAGTGTTACAGCATTACGAATGGCGAGTACAAGAATTTTGTCGATGCAGGCGCTGACATGCCGCACTTCTGGTCCCGGCGCGGCTCGGCCCTCTTCTACCGTGGCATGTTTGGCGAGATTCCTTTGCCGCTGGATTGGCCCGTGTATGTGAAGCAGTCTGAGGCTGACGCTTATGCAAAGTGGATCGGCAAGAGCCTGCCGACAGAGGAGCAGTTCCACCGTGCAGCTTACGGAACCCCGAACGGCAAAAACCGCGAATTTCCTTGGGGCAGCGCTGAGCCAAAACATCAATTCGGCAACTTCGATTTTAAGCGCTGGGACCCGGAGCCGGTAACGGCAACGCCCGCCGGCGACAGCGCATTTGGCGTGAGTCAAATGGTGGGAAACGGTTGGCAATGGACCAGTACGCCATTCGGTCCATTGCCAGGGTTTAAGCCCCGCGATACTTATCCCGGCTATTCGGCCAACTTCTTTGATCATGATCATTACGTCATGAAGGGAGGCTCGCCGCGTACCGCAGCACGTTTGCTTCGGCGATCCTTCCGGAATTGGTTCCGGCGGGACTATCCCTATATGTACGCGACCTTCCGGTGCGTCGAAAACTAACGCCCGACGATGTCAACGCTAATTGGATCTGAGCTGTCGCAGTTTGCCCTTGATGTAGCGGCAGGATTTTCGACAGCGGGCGGCAAAAGAATAGCCCCGCGCTATTTCTACGACGACCTTGGCAGCGCGTTATTTGAAGCAATCACTCTGCTCCCTGAGTATGGATTGACGAGAGCGGACGAACGTCTGCTTCGGATACATGCCGACGAGATTGCGCAGGGTGCGGGCAAACTAGGAACTGTTGCCGAACTGGGAAGCGGAAACGGCAAAAAAACGCTGCCGATTTTACGCGCCGTTCTGCAAATGAATCCGCAGATTACATATCAACCCATTGATGTATCGGCGGCGGCGCTTGCTGTCTGCGAGCGTGAAATTGGAAGTCTATGCGAAATGAAACCAGTCCTCAACGACTGGATGCAGGGGATGTCTGAAATCGGGAGAAAGCGTGAGGAGAATCTTCCGCTTTTGCTGCTGTTTTTCGGCAGTTCGGTGGGCAACTTGGATCGAACGGAGATTCCCGATTTCTTTCGCGATTTACGATCTCACTTACGGCCAGGGGACTTCTTTCTGCTAGGCGCGGATCTGGTGAAAGATATCGACACCATGATTGCCGCCTATGATGATCCGACCGGGGTAACTGCAGCGTTCAACTTTAACGTGCTGGGCCGCATGAACCGGGAGTTACAGGCGAACTTCGATCTGCGGGCCTTCGCTCATGAAGTGCGCTGGAATAGCGAAGCACGGCGAATTGAGATGCACCTACTTTCCTGCCGCGATCAGGATGTGTTTATTGGAGCTTTGGATAGGGCATACCATCTCGAACCTGGTGAAACAATCTGGACCGAATCATCCCACAAGTTTTCGGAAGAAGAGCTCCGCGAGTATGCCCGATTGAGCGGATTTGCGTCCGTGGCTACCTGGGTGGATGAGGAGTGGCCGTTTGCAGAGGCTCTATGGCGAGCGACCGAATAGCAGTCCAGCGGGCAGTGTTGCAAAGGCCCTGGCAGCAGGACTTCTACGACCAGAACGCGCCGCCCCAGGCCGTGTTCAGCTTGTCAATGGTCCCGTATTTCTCGCGTAACCAATCGCGAAACTTCACCGTAGCGGCTTGCGAGTAAGAAAAGCGCCGCCCATAGTGGCTCAGTTCGTTGTCAATCTGCCAGCCCCACACGCGTGAATCATTTCCGAACCGTTTGGCAAGTTCCATATCGATTTTTGTAACGTACTCGCGGTAAAGGGGAGAACTCCAATCGGCCTGTTCGCGGCTACCATGATCCATCGTGCGCCCCTGTGCGTCGACCAGCAGGACTTCGGGATGGCTCCGCACTAGCCAGACCGGCGGCGTGGCGCTCGGCGTGCAAAGAATCACTTTCACACCGTTTTTGGCAGCGAGATCAACGTTTTTCTCGAGTCAATCGAAATTGAACTTGCCCTCTTCCGGCTCCATAAAGTACCAGGCAAACTCGCCCATGTGGACGAACTCCATTCCCAGCTTGCGGATATTCGTCATATCGTGGGACCACTGCGATTTCGGCCAGGCTTCCGGGTAATAATAAACCCCAATCGTCAGCATGTCCTTTTTGGGAAACCAATCGGGTTGGGGGGCGGCCCACAGAGGCAACGCGGCGAGCGCGGCGGCGATCCTAAAAAACTTGCTCGTTGGCCCTTCAAAACTATTTAGCACAAAACTTTCAGCGCTATTTGGCATACCGATAGCCTGAGGAGTCGTTCTCTCCGAGTAGCGCGTTACTCGTTCCCAAACCGGACCGGTTTACCTGCACGGAGTTCGTGATGCTACGATAGCCAGCAATGCAGTCACGAACCGGTGTGAGAAGGCGTACCGTACTTCCCCTTCTTCTTGCGCCGTGGCACTTGCAGGCGCAGGAGTTCGCAACGGACGAGGAGTGGGCTCAGTTCCTGCGTTGGATTAGAGAGCTGCCGGCACGATCGTTTGGTAACGAACGAGAAGCCTTCCCGCTATATCAACAGCACCTGATCGCAGCGGGCATGTCCTCGACCGACGCGGAGGCTCTTGCGGCGCGGGTGCACAAACGGTCAGCGAATAATCCGGAGTGGATGGCGGTCAATTTCAACCGTCTGTATTCGGATGCCGGTCCGGCGCGCTACAACCGTGACACACCCAATGCGTTTCTCATGGAGACAGTTCAAACGCTCCGGCCTGGGAGAGCCCTGGATATTGGTATGGGCGAGGGACGGAACACAATCTACTTGGCCCAGCAGGGGTGGAACGTGACCGGCATCGACGTGTCTGATATCGGTGTGGCACACGCCAAGGAGCGGGCAGGCTCACTCGGCTTGCGCATTGATGCTAGAGTGCAGGACGTGAATCGGTTTGATTTCGGCACCAGCCAATGGGACCTCATCTGCCTGCTTTATTACGTGATCCCCGAGACACAACAAAATCTATATCTTCGAGTAGCAGACGCGCTTAAGCCTGGTGGTCACGTCATCGCGGAAGGTTTTGGGTTACCCGTCCTGGACCGCCTTCTGCAGGCTTGGGCCAAGTGGGAACCGACAAAACTGCGCCTCCTCCGCTTAGAGTACCGATATGGCACCTCGGACTGGGGCGGCGGAGGGTTGGGACGGCTCCTGCTCGAAAAGCCTGCCTGAGTACGATCGGCAGATTCCGCGATACGAAGGTCTCCAGGGCTCTCCTGATCTACACCTCTCGATGCCCGCTCTTTGGCGTGCAGGTTTCTGGCGACCGTGTAAGGTTTCCGTACCGGGTAGCTGGTCGGCTACTCGGAAGGAAGCCTATTAATTTTCTGGGCTTTGGCCATTGCGAAACTGAGTTGCGTTTACCTCGCGATGGCAACAAATTGCGCAATGGCCTTTTTCGCAGTTTCTACTTCCCCTTACCGTTCTCGCTTGGCACGTAAAACATCAGGTCATCCGTGTTAAAACGGGAACATCCAGTCAGCAAGACAAATTGCAGAAGCCGTATCCGGCAGCAGGCGTGATTTTTTGCGCGCGGTGACAGGTGCGAGTGCGAGCGCGGCGACTCTGTTCGGCTTTGCTCCTACGGTTGGAACAGCAACGCCCAAGGGCAAAAGAGCAGTGGTCGTTACGTTCGGTGGCGGCGCGCGCGACCAGGAAACCTTTATGCCGGAAGGCCAGGAGAACATCCCATTTCTCCTCAATCAATTGGTTCCGCAAGCCACCTTTTTTACACAGGTGATTAATCGCGGCATTCTGGGACACTACGTTGCTACAGCCAGCTTGGCAACCGGCGTGTATGAAACCTTTAATAACTTTACCGCCGTGCCGCCCCAGTATCCCACGGTATTTGAGTATTTCCGTAAAGATTTGAAGCGGCCCGCGACGGACACCTGGGTTGTAGCCCCCAGCAATGGCTTCAATCGGATTGGAGAAAGCGGGAACCGCGCTTATGGTGGAGGGCTGGGCGCAGGCGTGATTCTGCCCAAGCGATTGCTGGCTTCTGCTTTGCCGAAATCCAGCCGAGATGATTTGTACGACCACCTGCTCCGCGATAACTATGAAACGCCCATGTACACGCCACAGCTAAAAGGCGGTGAAGCGGAGCTGCACGCCATGGCGGAGCTTCTCAAGTTGTCGGTATCTGACTTTGCCAGCCATGCCCGGAGCCTCGCCAGCCCGGATGAGTTGTCGGTTTATATTGCCAAACAGTTAATGCGCCAGCTCGCGCCGAGTTTGCTGTGGGTTACTCTGCACGACATTGATATTGCGCATTCCGGAACTTACTCTCTTTATCTCGAAGCCATCCAGCGCACGGACCGCTTGTGCGCGGAAATCTGGAAGACCATTCAAAGCGAACCCGAGTACGCCGGGAAAACCAATCTATTTATCCTGCCCGACTTCGGCAGGGACTCCGATGAGGACCCAGGCGGCAACGGTTTTCAGCATCATCGGACCGGGGATGCGCTTTCACGAACGACCTGGATGCTGGTGATGGGACCGGGTGTGCGTCAAAACCGGGTCGTAGACCGACCCGTGCAATCCACAGATCTGGTGCCGACTCTCGGAACCGTTCTCGGATTCTCACCCGAATTAGCGCAAGGCAAGTCATTAAACGAGATCGGGTAATCTTATGCTTCCCCGCCAATTGACAGCCGAGCAGTTTAGCCGTTATCCACCCCAAGCCAGGAGCATTGCGCAGGCACACATCGCCTTGTTTGGACAGTTGCCGCTTGCCTTTTTGCCGCTGCTGTTGCGCGAATTGATCGGCTATGACTGGAAGTTTCCCGCTGAATGCAAAGAGTTAGACAATCAATTCACGTATCTAAGCCCACTCACGCCGGAGCAACTAGAGAAAGAGTTCGCGGCCTTTGCCAAGCTGCGGCTTTCACCGGACTTGGAGCAAATCGATTGGGTCAATGCTCCCGCCCAGTTTTCAGAAAAGCTTTCGGCCCACCTGTGGGCCACGCATCAGATCGATGTTTTTCGGGCAGCTTCCGTAGAGTACATACGCCGGGTAAACGCTGCCGTGTCGAGCGCTGTCTTACCGATGAGACGGCTCGGGCTAGTTGCCATTGGACGAGGCGTCAAGGAAAATGGACGCCCGCTCTTCCGCAAGCTGCGTCCGGAGGGCGTGTATTTTAAAGATGTCAACCCCCAAGGCGGAAAAGAAGCGCTCTTCGAAGTACTGCAAAGACGAGCAAAAATGCAGCCCCTTGCGTTTGGCCATTGGTATATCGACGGTGGTGAAAGTGAAATCACCGCTGATGGAGTGACTTGTCTTTCTTTCCATTCGCTTGACGCGCTTCGCCGCACGCTAGTAGCTAAGATGCGGGAGACCATGCAGCCCGGCGGCGGAGGACCAGAAGTACTACGAACGCTGCTGGCGCAAACCAAACCTGAAGAACTCGGCCTCAGCGGTAGCGGCGAGGAAGCGGTCATGAATCGGTTTCGAGTCAGCGTGTTAACGGAAGGAAGCGGGACGCAACTCTTCAGCACGACTTTTGTGCAGTGGTCCGCGCGCGAAGCGCTACGGCGGGCGCAACCGTTAACGCTGCTGACACGCTACGCGCCACGGCAGCGGGAACAGTCCATGCGGGAACTGCTGGCCGGAACACAGACCCAGCCGGAACTCGACGCCGCCGGAGCGCTGATCGATGCTGACATGAACGCTTACTACACCTGGATTAACCAGCAGCGCCTGCCCGGAGCGGAACAGGCAGGGTTTCTGGTCTGGTTTGAAGATCACAAAGAGGCGGTGGCGATCGGCCCAGGATTGAAACGCGGAACGGAAGATAACAGCGCAATCAGCCTGCGTGAAATATTAAGCCAGATCAAGACGTAGCGGAGAAGGCCTTTAAATCCTTCTCCGCTTCCAGCCGCCACGGACAAACACGCCGAGGCTGATCAGAGTAATGACAAGCTGCGCGATCGGAATCGTAATAAAGACTCCGCGTACTTGTAGGTTCCATCGAAATGCCAGCAGGTACGCAAGCGGTATCTCGATAAACCAGTAACCAACGATATTGATAAGTGTCGGCGTTACCGTATCGCCCGCACCGTTCAGCGCTTGTACCATGACCATGCCGAAGGCATAAACTAGGTTGCCGTACGCGATGATGCGCAGGAAATCGATGGCGTATGGCGCGACGCTACTGTCAGTTGTGAACCGGTCAATAATCACCTGCGGAGCAGCAATAAACACAATCGACACTAAGCCTAAGAACAGCATGTTGTAAAGGCCGGTCAGATAAACAGCACGCTCACCCCGCTCCGGCTTACCTGCACCCAGGTTTTGCCCGACCATGGTAGCGGCGGCTCCGCTCAGTCCCCAGGAGGGAAGCAAAACAAACAGAAACACGCGAATACCAATAGCGTAACCTGCCACGGCAGCGGCTCCAAAAGAGCTAACAATGCGGACCAAC
>JAFAZU010000070.1 GCA_019239585.1 Acidobacteriaceae bacterium | reverse complement strand
GGAACGGCACTTACGTTTGGAGCGATTGTGAAGATTGCATCCGTGCCGGTTTACGCGCTACGACGCCAAGTCAACTTCCGTATTCTACGTTTGTTACTGGCAGGCGGTCTTCCCGGCGTTCTGTTGGGCGCTGTTGTGATGGACTGGCTCAAGCAGGGTGGCTACAGCCGCGTCCTTTACTTTTTGTTAGGTTCTCTTATCGTCTCCGTATCGCTGTTTCACCTGTACCGTATGTTCCGCCCGCGAAGTGAGTCCGGAGTTCGGGAGCGGCCCAATCTACTATGGGGCTTGGCATTTCCGATTGGAGCCGAAGTCGGGTTCTCTTCAGCGGGGGCAGGCGCGCTCGGATCACTTTTGCTGCTCAGTTTTACTCGTTTAACAGCGGCAGAAATCGTCGGTAGGATCTGTGTTTCGGTCTTGGCCTGTCCGCAGTCGGAAGCCTGATTCAAGTGGGGCAAGGCAATTTCGATGGGGCACTCTTATCCAAACTGGTCATCGGCGGACTGTGCGGAGCCTTTACAGGAACATTACTTGCAGGCCGCATCAGACAGCGCCCTTTGCGGTTCGGGCTACTGCTAATGTTGGTAATTTTAGGCTTTCAACTTGCCACCCACAACGGCAAAGCAGCGCCCGCATCTCATCCCGTTCTGCAAGCGAAGCGCAAGTAAGTTTTGTAGTACATTCTGCCGTTGTTACTGCTTAGAACTTCGACCTATAGCATCAAGATCGGCGACGGCTTCGGCAGGAAGTTGGAGCCTTGCCGCTTGGAGATTCTCGCGCAGATGGGCGACCGACGAGGTTCCGGGGATCAGCAGGATATTGGGCGACCGTTGCAGCAGCCAAGCCAGTGCTACCTGCATGGGCGTGGCCTGAAGAGACGCGGCTACCGCGTCCAGCGCCGATGATTGTAAGGGGCTGAACCCACCCAGAGGGAAAAAAGGCACATACGCGATGCCCTGCCGCGCGAGGTCGTCGAGGAAAGCATCATCTTCCCGGTGCACCACGTTGTACAGGTTCTGCAAGCAGACGATCTCTGTAATAGTTTGCGCCTCTGCTAACTGCGTGGGAGTGATATTGCTCAAGCCGAGGTGACGGATCAGGCCTTGTTGTTTGAGTTCGGCCAGGATCGTCAGCGGCTCCGCGAGAGAACCCTCCGTTGGCCCATGACCATCGCCCATCAGGCGGAGATTGACAATGTCGAGCGCATCGAGCCCCAGGTTCCGGAGGTTGTCGTGAACGGCACTAATCAGCTCCTGACGCGAAATGGCAGGAAGCCACGATTTGTCCGCACCACGGCGAGCGCCCACCTTGGTGACTATCACCAAATTCTCCGGATAAGGGTACAATGCTTGCCGGATGATCTGATTGGTGACATGCGGCCCATAGAAATCGCTGGTGTCGATGTGGTTCACGCCGACGTTCACCGCTTCGCGCAGTACGGCTACGGCGGCCTCCGGATCGCGCGGCGGTCCCCAGACACCGGGACCGGCGAGTTGCATTGCTCCGTAGCCCATGCGGTTCACGCGCGTCGAGTCGCCGGGCAGTGTAAAGCTACCGCCGAGGTTCATCTGTTTTGTCATTTATCTTTCCTCAGTTCAATTGTGCTTGCGTATGGTTAGATGAAGAAAACTTCGAAGTGGGATTCGCAATCGGCCTGCGCCCACACATACTTTAGCTCCTCGCAAATCGCCCATTTAAACGTGTTCGGCTACGGCTTGGATGCCACCCTCGAAACAATGATTCAAATTTGCTCTAAACAGGAAAAGAGCGGCTGACGATAACCAAGCTGTCAGAAGGTAGATGCCCTCGAAATCATACTTGCGCCCGAGCTTGGACAGTCCTGCAGCGCGTATCTACTTTCATCCAGTAGGAAACTTTTCCGCAGCGATAAAAACGTATATTGGACGGGTGGTCCTACCAATTAAAACGGACTTGACTCAGCCAATAACTCAAGCGCATTACAAGTGTTCGTCGGAAACGTAATCTTTGTGTCGTCTCTGCCGCATGTATCGAAAAATGGAGGGAAGTTTGTATTTACGAATCAGCATGCATACCCGTTTGCGGCAAAATACTTTAACACGGTAGATGATCTCGACAAAATTGACTGGGACGAGATCGAATGCGCTTTGGGAGATTTACAAAATGTCAATATCCTAGTGCTCGAGCCAACAGCCAAGTATCAGAACGTCGCCAAGCGGAACGGAGTTGCAAAGCTGACGCCTGCTCGCGCTCTCATTGGCGAAATGATTAGACGTTACTGGGTATTAGGGATCGAATGCACCTACTTAGAGGTACAAAACTCGGCTGGTTCTTAGAACGAATGATACAAGAGCTTGGCGTTAAAGATGATTTGCATCTGCAATTTAAAGCCGACAAGTACGGTAACGAATTGACGGCTTCGAATCACCGCTTGGTATGGAACTCTTGTCAGCGGTAGATTGGCTGATCCAGCGCGAGGGTTGCGAACCGACACTGCCGAGCATCCGCGAGGGTCTTCAAAACTGGCCAGCCGGACCCCAAACAGCAGAGCGCAAGCTACGGCTGTTTGACGACCAGCTCTTAAAATTCGATTTAGAGCGGCTGGCACCTGCACCTGTGAATACAGAACAGGGTGCCTAGCCTTAGTCGTTGTTTGCCCCGGACCATGCGGGCGCCACTGACCTTCTTTTCATGCCATTCGGCGCTCCGAAGGAGCGAACAAAACACACCGTCGAACGGGATCATGACTTCTGGAATTGCCGAATTGCCTAGCGGCTAAATCTCATCTGTCAATTCGAGCAATCGGGCGACGTCGCAGGTCATCTGAATGTCAGGCTGCCCATAGACGCGCTCATGAAATTGGGAAATTCGCCGCAGAATCGTATAGCTATTCTGCGCGAATTTGTGTGGCTCGAGAATGCTGAGTAATTCAAACTCTCGTAGGGCGCCTGTTGCTTGCGACAATTTTAAATCTTTTATCACGCTTCCAATCTCCAGGTTCGTCAGTGTGTAATGAAGCACTAATAAGCCTCCATCCGCATCGACGATGTCCCAGCCGGACTGAAGAAAATCGGTGTACTCACGGTAGCCGCCGCAATCGAACCAAACTAGATTGAACGTCTCGCGCGCGTTACGCAACCGGGAGATGCTAGTCCGAAAGTCCTCGCACAGGAATTCTACCAGAGTAGAAAGTCCAAGCTTTCGGATAATTTGCGCTATGCGTGAATTGCGCTCTGAAGCATCCGGATCGTTATCGATTGATAACAGCTTGGGCCGGTAGTCGCGAAGGTAATATCCGGGATCCCCAAGGGGTGGATCCGAAAGCGACCAGGCGGCGCCTAGCGGCACTTGATTTTGACTCTTTTGAATCATCGCAGCGCGTTCTCGTTGAAAACTGTGGAGATTTTCGCGTAAGGCCTCCGCCAGGAGAACCGTTGTGTAGCCAGTGCCAACTTCGAGTATTCGCTCCGCGCGAGTACTTCGCGCTAACCAGTGAAGTATGTGTGCGACAGACTCCGTGCCCATCTCGGGCCGGAGTCCCTCTGCGATAATCTCGGGATTCACAAGCTCGCTCCCGAGTCGCGAGTTTGTATGGCATTCAACAGATCAGAAACTTTCTGCGGATCTTCGAGACGGGTCGCAAGTTCACCGAGGAGCAGAGGCAGACGGTTCAAAGCTCTGGCGTGTTCGTTGCATCCGTGGCGCAGTCCGATCGCAGACCCTCGCCACGACTCTATACTCGTAAGCTGCTCGTAAAGCGCTTCGCAAATGACTGTGGCCCACATTAATTGCCCACAGCATAGATTCAACGACCAACATTCAGTCAATGCCTCTGTACAATGCCAAAAACCTCGTGGCACGTACAGCATTTCTCCTGGCTTTAAATCGACAATTTGTGAGGGCTGTGGAGGGTCCGTTCTCAGTGGTCCGCGCGAACACTGCGCTAAAGACGCTGAGGGTGTCGCCCCCAGGATGTGGTTTTCCGGCGGAAATGCAATCGATTCATTAGGGGCAATCCACCACCGCTTTGTCCCTCGAAGTTGAATTGTAAAATTCTCGTTTGCATCGAAATGCCACGATGTTCCTCCCTCCTGCGGAGTGGCAAACAAATTAATGGCAACTTTGCTCCGGGGCACGCCCAAAAAGTTGGCAAACGAGACAGCCAATTCTTCAGCATCCAAATCAACAAAGTAAAGCGTTGCGCCAATCTGGAAAGCACCTACTGCGCTCTGCGCGTTTACTGGAATGGAGGCGTGAGGAGAGCCGCTGCCGGCAAGCCACGCCTGTGTGCCCCCATGCGAGCGCGAGACCAGATTTGAGATGTCAAGCGGACCAATTTCAGCCAGAATATCCTGGCTTGCCGCATCTGGTAAATGGAGAACTTGTGAAGACCAGAACTCAGAGAAGAACCGACTCACGCCGATGCTCTTGAGCACCGTGTCGAACGAAATCTGTGGACCTTCACCTATAGCCATGTCACACTTTCCACCTGTGCGAAAGCCAGGCTAAAACAGTATAGAGGACATAATAATACGCGGCGCCGATCAGAGCGTTAAAAACCAGGAGCAATGTGGAAGCTGCGAAATCAACCCATTCCAAGGGCTGACTCTCTGCGGGAATCCTATTCGTTGAATAGGGGAATTCTTGAGGGCGTATGATGTCGCCGCGTTGCGGAGACTGCCTTTCTGAGTTGTTTGCCTGATCATCCGCTTGTCGTATTTGAACGCTATCAAAAGCTATCGGCAGCCCAATTGAACTGTAAAAACTCTGAGAGGTCTGTACCTGAAGATGAAGATGAGGCTCTGTCGAATACCCGGAATTTCCGACTTTGGCGATCGGTTCGCCGCTCCGAACCTCCTGTCCTACCCGAACCAACAGACTACCCCGACGAAGGTGAGCCAGCATGCAGTAAATGTTCGGAGCATTTTGAATGACGCAATAATTACCTCGAAGGTCAACAGTTGTCAATCCCAGCCAAATGCGCGATTCTGTTTTTCTGTCGGGATAGCGATCAACGGCCGCTATGATCACGCCATTCAGAGGCGCCAACACCGGCGCGCCATAAATGAAATACTTATCTGGTACTTGTCCGCTAGGTCGGCTGCTGACTCCCAAATCACTAATTTTCACTAAATCCAACGCGTAGCGTTGCGGAATAACTTGCCAGGAGTGTGATGTTGCCTGATCAGTTCCGCCGCGTGCGACGTAGCATTCGTCTTTGAAAGGCAACTTCACGAGTACACCAGGAATACTTTTTCTCAGCCCTGCAGCACGTAAGCAGAGACTGACCTGCCCAATTCCCTGCAGCATAATCTGAAAAAAAAGCAGAGGATTTACAAAGAATGTTAGTGTCGACAACAGCGATCGGAAGCGAGCAAACAGTTCAGGCATCGACAACTGAGTTGAGCATCTGACGTCTGTGCGCAAAGCATATCTCTGGAAGCCCCTCAGCCGTGTTGATCTCACCCCGGTTGATAGGTGTTCGCGGACCTAAGTGAATCAGCTCCGATAAATTGGCTCGCTTGTGGAGGAGGCTTGGCTCTTCATCAATGTGACCGAGGCAGAGGGCATCAATGCCGATACTACCTTGACAGGGATAGATCCAACCATCCGCAGTCACGGTGATTTGAAACCGGCTCGAACAAGGATTGTACTCAGACAAAGCTGATAAGCTGCTATCCGTTAAAACTTGGAGTTCTCCTCCCGAAGGAGTCTGCGTTACAGGACCTCTGGCTTTGGGAGGGGGTATAAAACTGAATGTTCCCGAATTCAATTCTGCGCATCCGAGTAATCCTGTTTCGCGCCAGTCCTTGAAATCCCCAAACAGGATCAAAGAGATTCCTTGATTTCTGGTCCAAAGAACAAGATCGCGCACAGCTTCTTTGTCCTCGATGAAGGAAAGCGAGCGCCCGTCGAGAAATAGTGTCGCAAGCGCTCTGTTATAACACAGATTTTCGAGAATCGACCGCCCATAAATGAGCTGCTCCACCTGTGCCTGCAATAGAACGCCAAAGCCGCATTCCTTCGCCGCTGAAGCGATAATGTTTATGGATTCACATTCAGCTTTTAAATCCAATGTGAGAAAGCTCACTGACCGGTTGTATAAATAAATTAATCGCTGCTCAGTAACGACAGTATCTTTGAACCAAACGTCATACTTTCGGAGCCAAACGGCATAATCATTCGCAGGTAACTCGTTCGAGAGTTCCCGGTTTTTCCCGATGCGCACAAAGACGACGCTTCGAAGGTATTCGCAGAAGGCAAGTGGATTCGTCATAGTCATCATATTTGGTGATACTTATAACCGGCGCTCAAATAACCCCTCGGCTCATCACTAACTCTCTATATTTAGGTTAAACGTTATCTTCCTGTGATTTATTCTTGAATTTTTTTTATTGCTGATGTAACCTAACGTCGTACATGTGTCTCGACGCTCTGCGCTAGACACGACAAAAAAGAAACGGGGACAAGCAGAATGGCAACAAGCATTCAGGACCAACTTACGTTCGTTCACAAAATCGCCACTAATCAAGCTCTCATGTCGAGCTTTCTGAAAGATCCGGCTGCAGCAGAAAAAACGGCGGGCGTAACACTTGATGACAAGCTCCGAACTGATGTAGTTCATTCGCTTACTCAAGTCAATTCACATGTTGGTGACCTGACAAAAATTAACCCGTTCCAAAAGGAGGGTGGACTTAAGGATCCCGGTCAGGTCATGAACGCAGTATTAGAGGCTGCGGCGGTAGTTGCTGCTGCTGCAGCGGTTGTGACCGCCGCGACCGCAGTCTATAACTCAGTTACCAAGAGTCTGCCGGCAGGAATCGATCAATCGCACCTCTCTGCCGCATCGAAAGCTATTAACACAAATCTTGCGAAGGTCGGGGCGCAAATGGCAGGCAAGACCTTCGGCGGCTGAGGACGCACGTTCAAACTTTATTGCGGCTGAACAAAAGACATGTCAGAGGAAGCTTTCCTTGCGATGCCAATCGCCTTTCAAGGCCTTGTCGTTGAAAGTACGTCGCGGTGTAATGCAAAATGTGGCATGTGTTACCAAGCAGCTGGTCCTGCCGGTTCCGACATTCTGGGAAAGGCGGCGTTGGATGAAGGCACGATTCGTCGAGTTCTGGAAGAGGCAATCGAGTTACCTACCCTGGGCAAACGCTTTCATCTGGCCGGCGGTGAGGCTTTCTTAAATGTTGGATCATGTGTTTCTTTATTCGCTCACGCTCGATCGCTAGGCTACACAGAAATCTCGACGACCACGAATGCGTATTGGGCTCGCAAGCCCGCTCAAGCGGATGCCATCTTAAGAGAGGCCCGCTGCGCCGGACTCCGGAGAATGGAGATTAGTTGGGACTATTGGCACCTTCCGTATATTCCACCGCAGGCGATCAATTTCTGTTTGATTGCTTGCGCTAAATGGGGAGTGAGCAGTAATCTTAGAATCCTGACCTCTCGTGAACATTCTGCCGAAGAGGCTCTGGCGTGGCTTGATCCCGAAGCATTAGCTTTAGCCACCGAAATCATATCTTGCCCTGTGTTCCCGACCGGTCGTGCAGCGAAGGGCATCGATCCCGCTGAAATTTACAAATCAGGAGATCTGGCATCGACTTGCCACAGTGTCTTACATTTGACCATTAATGCGCTTGGCAACGTCGCTCCCTGCTGTGCGGGTGCTGATCAAACTGAGGGCCTGAGCTTTGGAAATGTTCGGGAGCAATCTTTAACCGAGATTGTTGCGACGATGAACACGTCGCGGATGCTGCGGGCGCTAGTTTTTCTTGGTCCAGGCACCCTGCTCGGTATTTTGGAAAAAGGCGGTACCAACATTGGCCGCGAATTTACTAATATATGCCATCTTTGCTGGACAATGGCATCTGACAGGCAACACATGTCGAAAATTAAGGCATATTTTGAGGAGCAGCAACAGATTGCGGTTTTGGACGTGATTAAGCGGTATGCCGATCAGCCTACTTAGCATCTTACAAATGGGGAACTGACCCCCGGAGTTGAGCCATGGCCACCAGGGAGCGGACCAGTAGTCATCAGCAGCCTCACCTGCCTCGCCAATACTAACTCAACCGGTTCATAGATTCCTGCTGAGCACAGACCCTAGTACAATGGCAGTTTCATGTCACAACTACTGGCTGGCAAGACCGCCCTGGTGCTCGGTGTTGCCAATAAGTGGAGCATTGCCTATGCCATTGCGGCTGCATTTGTGCGCGAAGGCGCTTCACTCGTTCTTACTTACCAGGGTGAGCGTCAACGGCAAACCGTGGAGGAATTTGGCGTCGAACTGAAAGCCGCTAAAGTTCTGAACTGTGATGTCACCAAACAGGAAGAGCTGGACAGCCTCGTTAACGAATTAAAATCGGTTACTCCCACGCTGGATGCTGCCGTCCATAGCATTGCGTTCGCGAATAAGGAGGATCTCAGCCGGCCCTTTCTCGAAACCAGCCGCGACGGTTATCTGCTGGCTCAGGAAGTAAGCGCCTATTCGTTGGTCGCGGTAGCCCGATCCGTAGCGCCGCTGATGCCGAATGGCGGTTCGGTTACCACCTTGACCTATCTCGGCTCGACTCGCGTGGTTCAAAATTATAATGTAATGGGAGTAGCGAAAGCGGCGCTCGAAGCCTCCGTTCGTTATCTTGCCAGTGAGCTTGGTCCCTTGAAGATCCGCGTGAATGCCATCTCTGCCGGTCCGATTAAAACCACATCGGCCCGGGGCGTCAGAGACTTTTCCAAAGTGCTGGACGGCGTGGCTGCCCTTGCGCCGTTACGCCGGAATACCGATCCTGCTGAAGTAGCCGATACGGCGGTTTTTCTGGCCAGTGATCTGGGCCGTGGCGTTACTGGAAATGTTGTATTTGTCGATTCTGGATTTCAGATTGTCGGTGTTGGTATTAGTGGGTGATAGATATCTAACCTTTCGGCTCCCTGGCGCGTCTCAATTGACAGCGGTTTTCCGGCTTCCTTATTCTGTATCCTGTACTTTCGAGCACAGTAGCGACGGAAGCCCGGCACTTGGGCGATGCGCTTCCTTGCGCCGAAGTTAATTTTTAAGCACTATGATTCAGGTTGAAGGTCTTTCCAAGAAGTACGCGCGTCAGGTCGCGGTCGATCATATCTCGTTTTCGGTTGAGAAAGGCGATATTGTCGGTTTTCTCGGCCCCAATGGCGCGGGCAAAACCACGACCATGCGGATTTTGACAGGTTTTCTGCCGCCTACCGCAGGGAAGGCGACCGTGGCGGGCTATGACGTTTTCGAGAATCCTTTTGAAGTAAAAAAGCGCATCGGCTATCTTCCCGAAGCCCCGCCCGTGTACGGGGAAATGAGCGTGCAGGATTATCTGATGTTTGTAGCGCGTTTAAAGAATGTGCCGAACGGAGAGGTCAGGAGCCGCACGGAGCAGGCGATGGAGCGGTGTTCCGTTGCCGATGTGAAGTCAAAGCTCATTTCGAAGCTTTCCAAAGGCTACCGTCAGCGTGTGGGTCTGGCGCAGGCGATTATTCATAACCCGGAAGTTTTGATCTTGGATGAGCCGACCTCGGGCCTTGATCCCAAGCAGATTACGGAAACACGCGACCTGATCTTGCGCTTGGCTGGTGAGCACACCATTATTCTGAGCACGCACATTCTTCCCGAAGTGGAAGCGATCTGCCGCAAAGTTATTATTATCAATCGCGGCAGGCTGGTTGCTACGGACTCAGTGGAGCGCCTGAAGCATCGCGGCGTCGCCAATGCGGTGCAGGTGCAGGTTGACACGGATGGGCAGGCAGATGGTCAAGCCGTGCGCCAGAGACTCGAACAGGTTCCAGGGGTCAGCAAGGTACTGGAGAAAATAGCTTCCGGCAATCGCCTGTATTATGAGGTGGAAAGCCTTCCGGACCGC
>JAFAZU010000041.1 GCA_019239585.1 Acidobacteriaceae bacterium | reverse complement strand
CTTATATCGCGGCCCTGCATCCTGCCCATACCGGCCCCAGGAAAAGGTCGGGAAATCGAGGTTTAGAATGGCACTTGTATCCCGGCTGTAACCGTTCAGCACCGCGCCGCTTGCTCCTAATCGCCGCGCCCGTATGGACATCAGCTCGCCCCAAAGCGCATTGCGCGGAGACGAGCCGGTGTTCACATACACTTCGTTAACGCGCAGGTCGTCCAAGGCTTCCAGCATCAGTCCAAACGGTTTTTCCATGAGTTTGTTGGCGCTTCCCATAACGCGCTCCGCAAACACATCAACAGAGAGAACCGGCATGGCGCGGCCAATCACTACCATGTCCTGCCGCAGCGGTTGAATTGCTGGTGGGAGGTACTGATGGTATAGATGCAGCTTATCCATCACATCGCCCACAACGGAAGTAAATAATTCCTGACGAATGAGCGCAAACAGCTCTCCATCCTCTTTCCAAAGGCGCATAAGCCTACTTCAACAAGACGCGAACCGTAACCACCTCGAAGGGCTGCAAAGAAAGCGACAGTGAGTTACTTTCAACGGGCAAATTCCCCTGGTTTTCTTCCACGCCGGAACAGAGTTGCGCGGAGGCCAGTTGCGCTGTGGGAAATCGAACCGACATTGTTGCTTGTTTTCCCGCTGTTTCCACAAAGCGCAGAATGGAGCCTTTACCGTCCTCAGCCGCCTTCCAGGTCAGCAGCGAGACCCCCTCGCCTTCGGTTGCCAGGAAACTTTTTCCTCCCGGCGGCAACGGACGCGGCGGATTTCCAACCTTATCCTGGCCCACCACGTAATTCACCTCAACAGGCCGCATCTCTTCCATGCCGAGATGGGTCAAGGCACCTCCGTCCAATCGGTCCTTGCTCGCCAGCACGTAACGAAACTGAAAATCACCCCCTTGGCCCGCGCGATAGTTGGTGTGCCAATAGTTATTCATCGCGTAAGAAAAGAGAGTCGATGATTTCGGTTGAAACTCGCCCGGCCAACTGCCGCGAAAGATGTCTCCCAAACTGGCGAGAGGCGTGTCCACCGGTACGATGCCGACGGCTGCGCTGTTATCATGAGCAGCCATCCAATACTGGATGTTGAACCACTCCAGACTCGCGCCTTTCATTAGATCTTTCGCCGGATCGAGCCAACCTTGTTGAGCGCTGTAGGCGAAATGCGGCGAGGAGGCCGCAACCGGAAATGCAATGTAGACGCCTTCCTTGTCGTTGGTGTAACTCTTCTGGATATGGTAGCGGAACTCCACTTTTTTGTGCTGCTTGAACAACAGAATTTCGGTTTCAATTTTGGGCGTATTCACTCCGGAGCTGACCAGGCGGAGGGATTCACCCCAGGGCATGCGCTCGACCCCTATATATTTGCCGCTGGAAGCAGGGTGCTCTTCCAAGTGTCCTGGAGGCAAGGTCAAGAATGGGTTAATCAGTCTGGTGTTTCCGTCCCCGCTCGTGACGTACAGGTACTGGCCAAACTTATAGGGGCTTTTTGCGTCAACCAGTTCGCGTCCGAGCTGTTTGTCATAAAGGCTGGCGAGCGATCCGGTTGCCGGATCGACCTGCACGCGGTAGTAATCACTTTCTACCGTTGTCTCCTGCGAGCGTTGTGGAAGGGGTGGAGCTTGCGTCCCATAGGTCAGCCGGTAGCACTTGTAGCCGACTGCGGGAAGGTTCTTCGCCAGGAAACGAACGTGCAAAAATTTCTCTTTCGCCGACAGAATCTGGAGCGGCACATTCTCCTGCGTGGTGAGATCCACCACTTGCGGATTGTCAAACAGATCGGTTTCCACCAATGCATCGCGCTGCCAGTTGAGCGAATTAAAGATGACCAGCGTATTGGCGGGAATGTGAATCTGATCGGCCAACTGGCTCAGGGAGCGATTCATCACGTCCTCAATCCCCAATGCGGCACGCTCGGCGCGATCATCTTTTACTTGCAATTGCCGGACCGATTCCTCGTGATCCGGCTGTGAGATGGAGTTGTACGACAGCCAGGTATGCTCCGCAAACAAGATGATATTACGCCAGATGTCCTCGAATAGTCCGGCGGGCGGGTTGAGATTAGAGTCAACCGTATGGGTGACACTGGAGAGCACTTCCGCCGAGAGAGCGCGATTCTGGTTCCGCCGGTCCTCAGCGGCAAAGTACGCATCGCTCCCAATGCCGTCTTCCCAATATGGCCCGCCGTCGCCCTTGTACACTGGCAGGGCTGCGCTGTAGTGCTGGTCCACATAATGGAAGAAGTCAGGGAAAGTCGCATACTGCAACTTCGGATAAGCATATTGGCGATTCCACTCGGTGGCAAACGTCGCGGTGGTGGGAAACAGGTCCGTGTTCTCCACCTGCGTTCCATAGATCAACGCCACATCCGGTTTGTACTCCGGGCGCGAATAGGCCTGCAGATAGATCGGCAGCGATTCGCGGATCGCTGCTTGCTCCGGCGGCAATCCAAACAGCGTCTGCACCTGCATATAATGACGCGAATACCAGAACAGGACTTTCTTTCCGTCCGGTCCCTCCCACCAGAAGGGGGATTGCTCATTCCAGTGTTTGAAATAAAAGATCGGGGCGCGATCATTGTTGGCCGCTGCCACCCAGTACTTCACGCCGCTGCTGGCCAGCACGGACGGATAGCTGCCGGAATAGGTCGGAACATCCGTGATGTTGGCGTATTCAAAAGGCAGATGGAATTGATTCGCCAGCGCTTTCGATTTGTACAAGGAGCGGTACAGAGTTTCGAGTGAGGCATAGCCCGTCAACAGATTGCAGTACTGCGCGGGCAGGGCCATATGGCCATTGCGAATCAAATCCAGCATTTCCTTCTGTTTTGCAGGGGGACGTGTTTCCAGCAACTGCTGCAGGTTCCAGGAGCCGTCCATCGAGAACCGGAAGTCCGGGTACTGTCGAATCAAATCGGCAGCTTGAGTCAGCACGCGGGGTTGTGTCTCAGCAATTTTGCCTTGATAATCGGTAAAGCCGACATCGAGGTGCGTGTGCGGCACCACAAACACCGTCCATTTGCGCTCCGGTGTTAGGGAGACGTTCCAACTACGACCCTGAGCACGCAGTTTACCGTTGGATGCACCGGTCCATTCCCGAACCGCGAAACTGACGCGTTGCTCCCCAAACTCCGCACCACCGGCCAGCTTCGCCCCATAACGATTTCCATTCACTTCCAGTTCAGCACTGCCCGCTTTCCAGGGGCGGTCCGAGCGCAAGTAGCAGTCAACAATCTCCGCCAAACCCGCATTTGTTTGCTGATAGAAAATCGTCGGCTTCACATCTACACTCATCTCCTGCGAGTGTGGCTCTCTGGCGGAGTCCTGTTCCAGGCTGAGCGCGTCATAAACGATCTCAGAAGATTTTTCTTCTCCCGGCGTGGGAGGGGGATCGGCCACGCAGGTGAGTGTAATCGTGTTCATTCCGGCTTTCAGGAATGCAGACGGAATTTGAATTTCCAAAGTACTATCAGATTCGTGCGGGTCAAACGCAAAGGTAAAGTCGCCAGGATAGTAGCTGAGGCGGGGGCGAAAGAAGAACGTTCCCTGGTGTCCATTGATGGCAACTTGCAGCGTAGGAATGCGAGGCTGCTCAATCAGGGCCGCAATTTTGAGAGTGTATGCACCCGCAGTGGACGGAAGAGAAAAGAGAATGTTGTAAGGATGGTTGATTCCCTGATGCGGCTGCCAGTCTCTCTTCCAGTCACTCTTTCCCACCTCAAACTGCGCTGGTCCACGCTCCTGGCCTGAAAACTCCAGCGGCGACCGATCAAATTTCCCGATTTGCCATACCGTTTGCGGCGCACCCTGCGCAAGCAGGGATGCGGAAGCAGCCAACAACGGGAGGAGAATTTTCAGGAGTTGCATCTTGCTTTTCTTACTTGCACTACAATAACTTTGATCTTTGTTCAAGGTCAAGATAAAGTTCATGGCACCCGACACCGGTGCAGCTTCCTACACACCGGCCCAGTCTGGCACCGCTTTGCGCAGTGCTCTTGCTATCTCTATGGCAGTGGCCTCCTTGGCTGGATTTCTGTTTGGTT
>JAFAZU010000742.1 GCA_019239585.1 Acidobacteriaceae bacterium | reverse complement strand
TCCCCCTCCAGCGCATGGGCTGGCGCATGTTGATCCAGTGCGCTTTTTGTTCTCGAAAAGCATGTGGTTTACCTTAAGCATGCTGGCGCTGATTTGGCTGGTCGGCATGGGGTTAACCTACCTGGCGCTGTGGGATCAGCGGCGGCGTTGCCGTACCTGCCTGAGAAAGCTCATTATGCCGATTAAAACCGGTTCCTGGGGAAATGTCGTCATGCTGGGCCGTCCGACAACGGAGATGATCTGTCCGTTTGGGCACGGTACGCTGTATATCGCAGACCTGCAAATTACCGGACGCCAGTACCCGGATTGGCAGCCGCACGACGACAACATCTGGAAAGAGCTAGAATCGTACTATCAAGCCGGGAAGTAACGAAGGGCAGCGCCGGACGTCCAAGGCTTGAGTACCTTACTCTAGGCCTGACTATTGCCAGTTCGCATCAAACTTCCTGCCAAAGCAGGCGCATCTCACAACTTTCATCCGCAACTCAGGTCCATACTCCAGTATGGATTCCTGAGCGCCGGAATTCTTTTTTTGATTCTGGCGTTCGTGGTTAGTTTCTACTACAACAAGTATGCCCGGCTCACGGACGAAAAGCTTCTGGCCGGCCCCTTCCCCAATTCATCATCGCTTTACGCAGCTCCTCCGGTCGTAGCTGTGGGAGATTTGGGCGCGCCTGGGCAAGTTGCAGCGCGTTTGAGTGAAAGTGGCTACACCGAGAATGCCCGCAACAGCTTGGCAGGCTGGTATCACCTGCGAGCGGACGCTATTGAAATCTTTCCGGGCAGCAGATCGTTCTCAGGTTTAGAGCCGGGTGTGCTGAAGTTTAAGGACAACAAGATTTCGTCAATCATCTCGCTGCGGGATAATGCACCCCGGACTCAGTACACCCTTGAGCCAAAGCTCCTCAGTAGCTTGTATGACAAAAACCGCGAAAAGCGCCGACTCGTCAAGTATGACGATATTCCGCCTGTGCTGGTACACGCAGTTGTTTCCATTGAAGACAAACGGTTTTTTCAGCACTCCGGTTTTGATCCCATGCGCATTCTCAAAGCGGTCCTGGTCAATATCAAGGAACGCCGCAATGCGCAAGGCGCTTCTACGATTACTCAGCAATTGGCGCGCAATATCTGGCTGGACCGTCGAAAGACGTTTACTCGCAAATTTGATGAGCTGTTAATTACGCTTCATCTGGAACGCAAACTGACAAAGCAGAAAATCTTTGAGTACTACGCCAATCAAGTCGATCTTGGTCATCGTGGAACGTTTGCTATCCGGGGTTTCGGCGAGGCGGCGCAAGCCTATTTCGGAAAGGATATCCGAAGCTTAACGCTGCCGGAAGCCGCTACGCTGGCGGGTATCATTCAAGCGCCGGGCATGCGGAATCCGGTGAGTTATCCGAAGCGGGCGGAAGAGCGCCGGAACGTTGTTCTGAAGCAAATGCTTGACAACGGATACATTTCTGCCGGCCAGTACCAAACTGCGGTGAAAACTCCACTGGTCACAGCCCGCCAGGGCATCGAAGCAGCGGATGCGCCCTACTTTGTCGATCTCGTGAATGACCGCCTAATCAACGACTTTCAAGATCGTGATTTTCAGGAGTCCGGGTCGCGCATCTATACGACACTTGATCTTGATCTGCAGCGTGACGCGGCCGAAGCGGTGGCTCTTGGAATGCGTGAAATAAATAGCATTCTTACCAAGCGCAGTAAAACGACGGGTGAAACGGTCGGTGAGCCTCAGATAGCGTTAATTTGCCTTGATCCGCACACCGGGGAGGTGAAGGCGCTGATTGGAGGCCGGAATTACGGCGTGAGCCAGTTGGATCACGTAATTGCCAAGCGGCCGTCAGGCAGCGTCTTTAAGCCCTTTGTCTATGCCGCTGCGCTCAACACAGGCCTGTGGAAGAAGTCGGACCCCATGACGCCTTCCACGATCGTTAAAGATGAGGCGAGAACGTTTTACTACGCTGGAAAGGCTTATGAGCCGACTGATTACCATAACAAAGGCGTTTGGTTGGGCGATGTCACTTTACGGAGGGCGCTGGCCAAATCATTGAATGTGCCGACAGTTGAGGTAGCGGAATTGGTCGGGTACGGCGCCGTGGCGGATCTGGCGCACAAAGCGGGTTTGGAAGACATTCGAGCGACTCCTGCTATGGCGCTAGGAGCCTATGATGTCACCCCGCTCGAAATGGCTGGAGCTTATACCATGTTTGCGAACAATGGCGTGATGGTTAAGCCGCGTTTTATCTCGGAAATTGTGAATCGCTCCGGCGCGGACGTCTGGTCATCGCAACCGGAAACGAAGAAGATTCTTGATGGGCGAGTCAACTTTCTCGTGGTCAATATGATGCAGGAAGTGCTGCGGAGCGGCACAGGCGCGGGCGTGTGGGCGCGCGGCTTCAGGCTTCCAGCGGCGGGCAAAACCGGTACCGAGCATGATGCATGGTTTGCCGGATTTACGACCAAGCTGCTATGCGTGGTCTGGATCGGAATGGACAATTACCAGGATTTGAAGATGGAGGGCGCGAAAGCGGCGCTACCGATCTGGACGGAGTTCATGAAGCAGGCGCATAAACATCGCGCTTATCGCGATGTGGGACAGTTCAATGTTCCCGACGGCATTGTCAGCGCCCAAATTGATTCGGATACCGGTCAATTGGCAACCAGCGCCTGCCCCCCTGGGCAGACACGAACAGAGTATTATCTACTTGGCACACAGCCGGTGGCTTTTTGCCCTCTCCATACGGGCGGGTCAACCGAAATCGCCGGTTGGGACACTTCCTCCCCGAACCGTCCCATGAGCCTACCGAACATTCCGTCGCAGCCGGGCATTCTTGGCGCGAGTGCCGATAGTCCCGATTTAAACCCACGGACTCAGGGAGCGGACCAGTCGAAACAGAAAAAGGGTCTCTTTGAAAAGTTAAAAGGTATTTTTAAGTAACTTTTTTCCCCGTCCTTCGATTAAAAGGTATAAAGTAGATCACAAAGGGAGAGCTTTATGATCTCTTTGAACCGCAGACCGTTTCTCCGTTGTTTTCTGCTTTGCCTGATGCCCCTGGCTTTGGAGGCGCAAGTTAATTCCCCTGCTGCCAATGGTTTCATGCCTCGGGACGGATCAATCCCAGAAGCAAACAAACCCAAGTACCCGCCGCTGACCAATGAACTGCGCGGCGATATTTATATGGCGCGAAAGATGTACCGTGAGGCGATTGATATGTATCGCATGGGCTCGCCGGATTCGCCAGTCCTGGCGAACAAGATCGGTATTGCTTTTCACCAGCTCATGCAACTCGACTTAGCAAAGAAGAATTATGAGCGGGCGATCAAGCTCGATCCCAAGTATTCGGAGGCCATTAACAACCTGGGAACGATTTATTACTCGCAAAAGAGTTATCGGCGCTCGATTGGCTGCTACAAGCGTGCCCTCCGGTATACCCATCCCACAGCCTCAATCTACGCCAACCTGGGGGCAGCTTATTTTGGCCGCAAGAACTACAAGCAGGCGACAGAGTACTATGAAGAAGCGTTAAAGCTGGATCCGGACGTTTTTGAGCATCACAGCTCTTTCGGCACTTTGATGCAGGAAAGAACGGTCGAAGAGCGTGCGACTTACCACCTGTACATGGCGAAGATGTATGCGAAGTCCGGAGCCAATGAGCGCGCTATCATTTACTTGCGAAAGGCTTTGGAAGAGGGCGTAAAAGACCGCGACAAAATTCCGAGCATGCCTGAATTTGCCGTGCTCGTTAAAACTCCGGCTTTCCTTGAACTTCTCGCAGCGAATCCAAAGCCTTTATAAGGTGAATTCCTGCGATTTCTATTTTTTGCCCTCTGCTTCGTATTTCTTCTCCTGCTAGAGAGTTGTTCGGGAGCGCCTTCGAGCCGTTTAATCAGCCGCTTGGCGGTACTTCCCACTGAAATACTGATCGGCGATCCGTCAACAGAATGGATGAGGCTGGCGCTGCCGCTTGTGCTTCAGGAAGATTTAGCCACTTCGCGGGATACGGCACCCTTCTTCGCAAGTGACGGGTCAGGAGCGTACGAGGGGCGCGCAACGGAAATGTTGCGAACCGTCCTTGAGAACCGAAGCGGGAGACTTCAACTGGCCGCGACGATCACAGACGCGCAAACTCAGAAAAACGAGCGTGTGATGGACGCCGGAGCGGATTCCGGGGCGGACGTGATAGTAGTTGCCAATCGGCTCGCCAAAGGAATTGACCCTCGTGCCAGTGACTTTCCGACCAAAAACTTGCAGGCGCTGAAGTCATTCACACTCGGAGCGGCCACGCAGGATCTTTCTCAGCGTTTACGATTGCTTAACGAGGCTGTCGGTGCTGATAACAATTTTGGACTGGCGCAGATTGCTTTGATCGAAACCGCCGCACAGGTTGCGCCGCAGGATCTTCCGGCGCTGGTAGCGGCGGGCACAGCTCACCATGACCAGTTTGCGCCGCTGGAGCGAGCGCGCTGGAACACGCTGGTGGCCCGATACTCTCACGCGTCGCTGCCGCGACAAGCCGATGCCGCAGCGGCAGTTCTGAAAATTGCTCCCAACAATGTTGAAGCGTTAGGGACGCTTGGAGTGAGTCGTTTTCTCCAGGGCAATAGCGCCGAAGGGGAACGCTTCTTACGGCAAGCCATTGCGCTCAGTCCAGCCAACGCGAACCTTCAACTGCAACTGGCAAACGGTTTTATCGAGTCAAAGAAGTTCAACGATGCCATCACCGTTTTGAAGCCGTTATCCAACAGCGCTGCGGCTGTTCCTGCTCTGGCGACCGCCAATTTGCTGCAGGGCAACACAAAGGAAGCATCGACGATCTTTCAAAACTTAATCGGTCTTTTGCCCGCAGACAGACCGCCTGCCAATTTTTTGCGATCTCAATGGGAAGCGATTTCGGCACGAAGCGCACAGCCGCTTCACATGCCTGCCACGCCATTGACACCCGGGTACAGCGCCTTCTTAGGTGGCCGTTTCGAGGAAGCAGCACAATTCTGGCGCAAGGTCATTCAGCAAACAGGTGATACGGATCTACGCGCGCGCGCAATGCTGGCTGCTTCGCTCAATGGCATGGGCCGAACTGCTGATGCAAGCGGAATACTAGTGATGCCGTTTGTTCCTGACTTCAGCGATGGAGACGTCGCGATTGCGTTCAACCAAATGCGCCAAATCCTACGACTGTGACAGCGTTGCTGACGAGTCTTTTGTGTGCGGCGCGGTTGTGTGGTGATCTCTGTCTTCCCAGGGTTTAGGCTGGTGGCCCGTATCACGCATAAAGACGCGATCATACATGTGTTTCGGCGTGGTTGTTCCCAGTGATGTGTTGTAAAGATTTTCGAGGTCCAGCGCATCCTTCACATCGTCTTCGAACTGATGCAGCGCTTTTAACTGATCGGCTTGTGCGGGAAAGCGTTTGCCGCTCGGCGTTTCGAGAAACATCTGATAGCCGCCATTCAGCAAGGTGGCGATTTCGCCGCTCATGAGAACGCCTGCTTTTTCAATCTCAGGCTGATTTTTTCCTTCGTCGCCTATAATCGCGCCGACTCCATGTTTCGTGACTTTGATGCGTCCATCGGGTAAATTCTGCAATGCAAAACCGGCTTGCCTCAGTAGCTCGACACGCTCCTGAAACGTCGGGATCTTCGGACGCTGACGGCGAAAGAACATGTTTTCAGTATACGGAACCGCTATGAGTAGGGGGTGTGTACTTGTTTAATGTGACTCGTAAAGGCCGATTTTCCGGCACGATCCATTCCATTCACGTGTACTCGCTTCAGCCAATCCGTCAGATAGGGCGCAACATTGTTTTCGATGGTGCGAAACTCGTCTTGCGTTAATGGCAGTCTGTGCCATCTTTCGAGAGCGTCCTTCGGGAGGTTGTCTGGAGTGGCTGCATCGCTTCCGTAAAGAACTCGGCTTATACCGATCTGGCGAATCCGCTTGACAACAAGGTCCGCTTTGTCCTCCCACATGCCAGGTATCGCAATACCACACGCATCGAAGTAAACCTTCTTCATCCGAGGATCTTTACGCTCGATTGCTTCCACGAAAACTGATAGGGCCTTATCGATTGTCGGGTCATCGTAACCTCCGCCACCGGCCAGATGTGCGATCTGTACGGTCACATCCGGAGCCTCGGGCAGAAGTTGCTCAAGAAAAAGGCGAGCTTCCTTTGCTCCATACGGCCGATGCCGGTTAATGTTGGCGTGCATGTGTACTGTGATTGCCATGCGATGCTGATTCGCGGCTCGGAACACCCGGCGCACCCGAGCGAGATGTTCAGGATTGTCGACATTGACATCCGAGTTGCCGAAGTGCAGCTTGAGTCCAGTACGCAGGTTCGGGTCTTTCGCGCAGCGTGCGATCTCTTCGACTGCATAGGACCTGAGCGGATTTACACTGCAAAACCCAAGCAATCGATCGGGGTATTTCGCAACTTGCGCGCTGGTCCAATCGTTCTCGGCCATGACATGCGCGTATTCATTCGGAACTGGTGGTTTGTTTGGATTCGAAAAGCTGTATGCAACCGAGAGTACGACAGCCCGCTGAATTCCGGCAGCGTCGAGTTGCGCAACTAGAAAACGAGCATCAATGCCCTTCGGTCCTGGAGAGGATCGCGCGCCTGCTTCGGGACTATATAGGTGCTGGTGATAATCGATGATCTCAGCGAACGCGATCGAGGGGGCGAGCA
>JAFAZU010000414.1 GCA_019239585.1 Acidobacteriaceae bacterium | reverse complement strand
AGTTATGATTTTTTCCCGGTTTGCCGACATCACGATCACATCCACCACCACTTCGGCCTTGGGACGGTCCAGATCGTGTACCAATTTTTCCACCAGCGCCATCGTGTCCACCGAACCGCGAGCGACAATGGCGTTCTGCGTGGGAAGCTGCTGATAGCCAACCGTCAACCGGGCAGCGGTACGTACGGCATTAGCAATTTCAGTAAACTCATTCGTGGTGCTGGCGTTCTGAATGTAAAAAACCTTAACGACTTCATCCTGGTACTCCTGGCGCTTCGGGTCACTCTCCTGGGTCACAAAAATGGCGTTTCGACTGATCGGCTTCCAGAAGGTATGAGTCTGCAAAGCAATGTAGTTTAATGCTTCTTCCAACGTGACGTTGGTGAGATCGACATTGAAGTTTTTGGCGGACCCGGAATCAATGCCGGCAGGATCGCACAGCACATTAATTCCAGCCAATTTACCTACGCTCTCGTAAAGCGTACGGGCAGGCTGATTATTGATTCGCAGACTGCTGATCTGACTATTGATGGGGCGCAGAACCGGAGGGCCTTCGAGCGAGTTAATGCGCTTTTCCATCTCCTGGCGAACGCGCTCCGCAGGCGTCAGCACAGGCGCTCCGGGAGGTCCGGCAGCGCGCTGCTTAATCATCATGGTTGTGTCGCGGATACTCTGCAGCCCAACCTGCGAGGACGGATCAGCGATAAAGGCCTTCTGGAATTGGGCTAGCGCTTCTTCCAGTTTGCCTTCCCTTTGTAGTTTTCGGCCTAGAATGACATGTGCTTCGGCAGCTCTGGCGCGTATCCGCTGGTCAGCCAGCAGGTAAGCGGGTTCATTCGGATCAGCGCTCACTGCCTGGTCGTAGTAAGCCAGCGCCGCATCATAATCCTTCAGCGACTCCGCCTTCTGGCCTTCTTTCAGGAGCTTATCGCCTTTGCGATTACGCGCGCTCAACGGGGGCGCTATCAGCGCGAGAGCGCACACAACAGCGACTGAATACCGGATTCGATACGGAAGATTCACGTTAAAGGGGTACTTGCTCATGTTAGACTACGAGAGCGAAACGGTCCATTTACAGGCCCACAATAGTGCCCTGTTCGCCTGGGAAAAAGGGTGGGGCGCGGCCCCAAACGCCGGATTCCAAAAGAAAAGTGTCGAATCAGCAGTCAGATCCTCTCTGTTTGTTTAAATGGAAGACGTGGCACCGTGCTTCTCCGTGCAGGTAACTTGGTATTGATTGGTACTGTTTCAGGCAGTCTCCAAAGAAAGAAAACTGTAAACTCCGGTGGCCCAGGAAGGCGCATTTAAAATTTTGAGCGATAATCGCTCGGCAAGCCATAATTACCACCTCCTTGATCGGTACGAAGCCGGGCTTGTGCTGACCGGTACGGAAGTGAAATCCGCTAAAAACGGCAAAATTCAGCTCAAGGAAAGCTATGCCGAAGTGAATGAAAACGAAGCTTGGTTGTTGAATGCTCATATCAGCGAGTATTCGCACGGCAACATCATGAACCACGCGCCAGTGCGAAGGAGAAAACTGCTCCTCCACCGCTCGGAAATCGACAAGTTACGCTCGGAAACGCGCGAAAAAGGGCTAACGATTGTGCCTACCAAGCTGTATCTGAAGGCAGGCCGCATCAAGGTGGAAATTGCCACGGCTAAGGGCAAAAAGTTCCACGATAAGCGTGAAGCTATTAAAGCGAAAGAGATGCAGGCTGAAGCCAAGGCTGCAATCGGCAGACGCGGCAGGCAATAAAATTGTTCCAGATCCATGCAGATTCAGTTTGAAAACGTGCCATTTGAAAAAATTACGGTTGATGCTTTAGCCGTAATTTGCTTTGAACAGGAGGAAAAAACGGCGGCAGGACCGGCGGTTGCGCCCAGTGAGGATGCCGACCCCGCGATTGCGGCGCAATCGGGATGGCTGACAGATCTGCGCGCGTCCGGTGAATTCACAGGCAAGCTCTACGAAATGGCTATCCTGTACCGGCCTGAAGGCGTCAGCGCTAAGCGGTTGGTAGTGATCGGCGGCGGCAAGCGCGAGAAATTTACCGCTGTCGAGGCGCGCAGACTGGCCGGAACGACCGTTCGCAGCCTGAAACCCAAAGGTGCCCGCACGATCGCCCTAGCTTTGGAGAACGCCCAGGCGGATCTTGCGGCGGCCGTGGCAGAAGGGGCCATTTTGGGGGAATGGGAACCTGATAAATACAAATCAGATCCCAAGAAGAACGAAAAACAGGTCGAAACCTTTACGGTTGCTGTTGGCGGAGGCAGCAGTGAGTCTCTTCAGACAGCTATCAACCGGGGTCAGATTATCGCGGATGGGCAGAACCTGACGCGGGATCTGGTGAATGAGCCTGCAAACAAACTAACGCCGGGAATCCTTGCGGAACGCGCGAAACAAGTCTGCTCCGAGTTCGGTTTGGAATATGAAGTGCTGGACCGAGAGGCAATGGAAGCCCTGGGCATGGGCGCTTTGCTGGGAGTCGCGCAAGGCAGCGCCAATCCTCCATTTTTGATCGTCATGAAGTACCAACCCGCGCGGCAGTTTGGCGGCGATCACCTGGCCTTGGTCGGCAAGGGTGTTACTTTTGACACGGGCGGCATCTCCATTAAGCCCGCCGACGGCATGGAAAAGATGAAGTACGACATGGCGGGCGCGGCAGCGGTGATCGGTGCCATGCGCGCTATCGCCCAACTGAAACCTCCGGTACAGGTAACCGCCTACGTCCCTACCGTCGAAAATATGGTGAACGGCAATGCGCAGCGCCCCGGTGATATTGTCACGTCGCTGGCCGGCAAAACGATTGAGGTTTTGAACACCGATGCGGAAGGCCGTCTGATTCTGGCTGATGCCATTACTTATGCCAAGCGCAATGGCGCAACGCACCTCGTGGACGCGGCCACTCTCAC
>JAFAZU010000613.1 GCA_019239585.1 Acidobacteriaceae bacterium | reverse complement strand
CCCGCCGCTTTCGCAGCATTAATCAGCAGCGTTCCTGGCGCTGCTTCCAGCTCGTGACCGTCGATTGTAAACTTAACTGGGTCAGCCATAAATCTTTGTTTCTAAACAGCGGCAAGCTCCGGGACAGCCGTTAATTCCGACGCACGTACCCCCTGCGATTTTTGCAGGTACGCTTCAAACTCATCGCGGAACTTTGTAATAAATCCTGCAGTAGGCATAGCCGCCGCGTCGCCCAGAGCGCAGAATGTGCGCCCGAGCATGTTATTCGCCAATTCCCCGATCAGATCAATATCACCCTGAAGCCCGGCGCCGTCATGAAAACGCGTGAGGACCTTTTTCAGCCATGTCGTGCCTTCCCGGCAAGGAATACACCAACCGCAGCTTTCATGCGCATAGAACTTAATGGTGCGGAGCGCCACGGCCACGATGTCGGTATCCTCATCTAAAATCAGAAGACCACCCGAACCCGCCATGCTTTTCTTGGCGGCAATGGAATCGAAATCCAGCAGCAGACCTTCGCACTCCGACGGAAGCAGGACAGGCGAAGACGACCCGCCCGGAATCAGAGCTTTCATCTTTTTGCCGTTGCGCATACCTCCGCAGACTTCGTTCAGCAAGCGCTCGAACGGGAAGCCCATCGGCAACTCATAAACACCCGGTTTATTGACGTGACCGGAAACGCACATCAAACGCGTGCCGCCGTTTTTCGGCGTGCCCAGTCCGGCATACCAAGCGCCGCCATTGCGGAGGATAACAGGAACAGCGGAAAACGTTTCGCAGTTGTTGAGGATTGTCGGCGACTGAAATGCTCCCACCACTGCCGGGAAAGGAGGCTTCAGCCGAGGAATGCCGCGCTTTCCTTCCAGAGATTCGAGCAGCGCCGATTCCTCGCCGCACTCATACGCGCCCGCGCCCGTATGCGTATACAGGTCAAAATCCCAACCCGACTCGAAAACGTTTTTGCCGAGAATGCCGCGCTCGTAGGCTTCGGCAATCGCACGTTCCATAATCTCGATCAGGTAACGGTACTCGCCCCGAATAAAGACGTATCCCTTGTTCGACTTGATCGTCCAAGCCGCGATCATCATGCCTTCAATCAACTGATGCGGGTCATTTTCCATCAGCAAACGATCTTTACAGGTACACGGTTCGCTTTCATCCGAGTTGCAAATCACATACGTCGGCTTTCCGGTGTTGCGCGGCACGAAACTCCATTTCATGCCGGTTGGAAAGCCTGCGCCGCCGCGACCACGCAGAGATGAAGCCTTTAACTCTTCGATGATGGCCTCGGGCGTCATCCCGACGGCCTTTTTAATTGCGACATAGCCGTCGTTCGCCAGATAAGTGTCAACCGACACCGAATTCGGCAGGTCGAAACGTTGCGAGATGATTCTTAGTTCAAGCGGACTAGGGTCGTTATAGCGCATAGCGAACTTTTACTTACGATGCCTTTCGATACGTGCCGTCCCGCAACGCCTGCATGAGCCGGTCAAAGCGTTCCGGGGTCACAAAATGATAAAAATCATAATTGATCTGAATCGCCGGAGCCCAGGAGCAAGCCCCCATGCACTCCACTTCTTCAAGCGAAATCAGACCGTCGGAAGAAACCTGCTTGTTTTTTAGGCCGAGACTGCGGCTGGCGTGATCGAACAGCTCTTCAGCACCCACGGCCTGACATGAAATATTCGTGCAAACCTGGACATGATATTTGCCCAGCGGCTTGCGGTGCAGCATGGAGTAATAGCCGATCACTTCATCCACCTGTAACGGCGTCACACCGCAGCGGCGGGCCACTTCCTCCACCAACTCTTGGGAAACGTAGCCGATTTCATCTTGCGCGTAGAGCAGCATCGGCACAATCGCGGAACGCTGCCGCCCCGGAGGATAGCTATTGAGAAGCTTTGTGAACCGCTCTTCCAGCGCCGGAGAAAAAGTCATATGCGCTACCGGTCCACGTCTCCCAGGACGAAATCGATACTGCCCATGGCGGCAATGGAGTCCGCAATCAAGCCATTCTCAACCATTGGCCCTAAAGATTGAAGGTTTCCAAAGCTCGGCGTTCTCATAAACACACGATGCGGATTCGCCGTGCTATCACTCACCACGTAGTAGCCCAGTTCGCCGCGCGGAGACTCTACTACCTGATAAACTGATCCGGCCGGCACCCGGAAGCCCTCCGTCACAATTTTGAAGTGATAGATGAGGGATTCCATGTGAGTTTTCATGTTCTCGCGATCCGGCAGCACGATGTGTGGAGCGTTCGCTTTCCAGGGTCCCGAGGGCATGCCTGCGAGCGCCTGATTAATAATGCGTATGCTTTGGCGCATTTCCTCCATGCGTACTTCAAAGCGCGCATAGACGTCATTGGCCGTACGGGTCGGAACCTCAAAGTCGAACTGTTCATAACTGCTATACGGCGTATCCTTACGCACGTCGATTTTGAGGCCGGCCGCGCGAAGCAGAGGGCCGGTTACTCCGAGATCGAGCATGACTTCCAACGGCACCCTTCCCACACCTTTGGTGCGATTGACCCAGATCGGATTAGCGGCCAGGAGGTTTTCAAATTCATCGACGGCGTTAGGGATGCGCTCCATGAACTTGGAAATCATCTTGTGCCAGCCGCGTGGCGGCTCCAGGGCCAATCCGCCAGGACGAATGTAGCTGGTCATCATGCGCTGTCCGGAGAACATCTCTTTGATCTTCAGGATCTCTTCGCGTTCCCGGAAGCAGTAGAAGTACACGCTCATAGCGCCAATATCGAGCGCGTGCGTTCCGAGCCAAACCAAATGGCTCTCTATGCGCTGCAATTCGCACAAGATCACGCGCATCCACTGGGCAAAGGGTGGAATCTCCAGGCTAAGCAGTCGCTCCACGGCCAGCGCATAACAAAGATTGTTGATTAGGTTGGAGAGATAATCAACGCGATCGGTCAGTGGAACAACCTGCTGGTATTTCTTGGTTTCCGCTTCTTTTTCGATACCAGTGTGCAGATAACCGATTTCCGGCCGCGCTTTCAGAATGGTCTCGCCATCCAGCTCCAGCACAACCCGTAACACGCCGTGCGTAGACGGATGCTGCGGCCCCATATTCAGGGTCATCCGCCGCGCCGGACTGACCTTTTGTTCCTCCGGAACGTCAATGCCGGAAACGTCTCCAACAGCTAATTCATGCTCCGCGTCGAGCGACTCAACGTGAGCCTTGCCCTCAATCATGACTCAACCTTTAAACCCTATGCGCTCAGAAGTTTTTCGAACCAACTACTATTCATCCTGGTAGGAGTACCTATGCCCGTGAACAGGATAATCTTTTCGAAGAGGATGCCCTTCCCAATCCGCTGGCATCATGATGCGTTCCAGATTGGGGTGATTACGGAAAGGGACGCCAAACAAATCAAACACTTCGCGTTCGTACCAGTTCGCGCCGCGCCACACTTCCGTAACAGAATCCAACGGCTCGCCTTCGGCGAGTTTCACACTTAACCGCAGGCGTGTGTTATGCCGCAAAGAACGCAAAAAATAGACAATTTCAAAACGCGGCTCCTGCGGCCACCAATCAACGCCCGTAATGGCGCTGAAGCATTCAAACCCGGCCTCATCCTTCAGCACCCGGCAGACAGAGACGATGCGCTCGGGCGCGATAAACAGGACCGGGCCATCTACTGCTATTGTCGCACCAATAATGCCGTCGGGAACACGCTCATTAACGGCAAGTGCAGTCGGATTTTCTCCTAACACTTCAGGCAGCACGGTTGGCCCTTTCCTCCTGCGCCTTGCGCTGTCCATCGACAGACCAGTTCAATACGCCCTTTTTCCAGATATAAAAGAATCCGCAGAGGACTAAAGCGATAAACAGCAGCATTTCAAAAAATGCGAACAATCGGAGCTGCCGGTAAACCACAGCCCAGGGATACAGGAAAATGGCCTCTATATCAAATAAGATGAAAACCATAGCGACCAGATAGAACTTTACGCTGAATCGCTCGCGCGCATTTCCCACCGGGTTCATACCTGATTCGTAGGGCATCGATTTAACTGGATCGCGCACTTTCCGCCCCAGGATGGCAGAGAGCCCAATCATTCCCGTGGCGACGGCAATCGCAATCACAATCTGCACAAGAACTGGAAACCAAGTTTGGGCGTAGGTGGTAGGCATTGTGAAATACCAGATTAGCAACCGTTTAACTTCAATATAATGAGAGAAAGGATATCAAAAGGAGTTAGAAAAGACACCGATGGATGTTGTCGTGAACGGAGAGCGGCAGGAAGTACCGCCTGACCAATCGGTTTCTAGCTTGCTGAAGTGGCTCCAGATTCCATCGGATCGCGTGGCCGTTGAGCTGAATAAAAGGCTTGTTCGGAAACGCGATTGGGACCAAACGGTTGTGCCGCACGCCTCTCAAGTGGAAATTGTCGAATTTGTGGGCGGCGGCTGATTTACGCTTTCAATTTTCCGCTTGACTCTATTGATGGGTCTTGTACAATTGGGGAGCCGTTCAACTTAAAACGAAAAGCGGGCGTTATGTTCAAAACACGGAAAGTCCGTTCTGATTTGGCCCCCGGCCAGCAGACTTACACCAGCACTGATGTCGCCAAAATCGCCCAAGTCAGTCTTCGCCAGCTTCAATGGTGGGATGAGCGAAAAGTTGTGTCGCCCCGGCATGAAGGACACAAACGGGTCTATCTTCCCGAAGAAGTAATTGAGATTACTTTAATTGCGGAATTGCGGCGCAAAGGATTTTCTTTGCAAAAAATTCGCCGTGTTCTCCGTTTTCTACAGCGCGAGATGGGGCGTCGTTTGGCTGATGTGATGTCGAACGAGTCGCGCTTGCACCTGTTAACGGACGGCAAATCGATTTATTTGGAGGATCAGCAGGATCGTATTATCGATCTGCTGAAAAACGCTAAGCAGCCGATGTTTCTTGTCTGCGTCAGCGATCAGGTGAAACGCCTGGACGAGTTACCAAAAAAAACGAGCCGCAGCAGTGAGCCATTATTCGCCCGGCGTTTGCGAGCTGCCGTTTAGGTTCTTTCCCTCCTAAGATAACCGCATCCTTGGCGCTTTTTAAATCTTTGCTTCTGTGTTCTTTCACATTAGATTAAGCTGGGGTTCTTGCGCGCCCCATTCTCCTCAGAAAGGCTCTACATGAAACGATTTAGGGTCGAGCGCTCCTACCTGCAGCACCGGTGATTTGGGGTTGCTACGGGGTAACGGTTCCGGAATCGTGCCATTTACGCTTGGGGAAAGCTTCGGACGCACCCGGAGGCGGCCCCAATCCCCACTTCAACCAAGGGCCAATCAGTTTCAGTTTCGCCCTGCTTGAGGGGGATCGCGTAACGCCGGCTCAACTCTATCTTGTCCCAGAGCCCAGAACATTCATACTCCTCGCGTTTGGATGTTTGCTGCTACTTTCTAGGCATGTCGCAAAGCTTGTTGCCCGTTAAAATGACAGGCTCTGGGATTTCCTGATGGTATTTGCTGCTCAGAGGCGTCTCTTTTAGAGAACACAATATGGCAACATCTTCCTCTAAGCAGTTTGCTGTCGTGACTGGAGCATCGAGCGGCATCGGTTATGAATTGGCGAAGCAGTTTGCTCAACATGGTTTTGACCTTTTGATCGTGTCGGAGGGCGACGGCATCCATACCGCTGCCCGTGACCTCGAAGGCTTAGGAGCGCAGGTCCAGGCCGTGCAAGCCGACTTGGCCAAGCACGAGGGCATGCACCAGCTGCAATCCGCTATTCAGTCCAGCGGTCGTTCAGTCGATGCGGCTGCCCTCAATGCGGGCGTAGGCGTCAGCGGTCGGTTTGTGGAAACAGATCTCGCAGCAGAGATAAACATGGTGCAATTGAACGTCGTCTCCACGCTCCATTTAGCCAAATACATCGTGAAAGAAATGGCAGCTCGCGGTAGCGGGCGTATTCTGTTCACTGCTTCCATTGCCGGCACGATGCCGACCCCCTATGAGGCGGTATATGGGGCGACTAAAGCCTTCGTGCGCTCACTGTCCCAAAGCCTGCGTGAGGAACTCAAAGACACAGGAATTTCTGTTACTGCTCTGATGCCCGGCGCGACGGAAACCAACTTCTTCCACCGCGCGGGCGCCGATGACACCAAGCTGGGCGCGAGTGAAAAGGATGACGCTGCTGAAGTGGCGAAGGAAGGCTACGAAGCGCTGATGGCCGGTAAAGATCACGTGGTCGCCGGTTCGTTCAAGAATAAGGTGCAAGCCGCCGCCGGTTACGCCTTGCCTGATCCGCTGGTAGCCTCAATGCATGCCAGCCAGTCTGAACCAGGCTCCGCCAATAAAAAATAAGTTCTGTGCGCTTAATGCGCTGCCTCCGGGGAGCGCACGACCAAGGCCCTCCCCGGTAACGCCGCCAAAGAATTCTCTTTTCCTGCTAAAGAAATTTTTAAGTGGGACCCCGTTCCTGTTTTCCCGTCGCTCCGGACAATTGCGGGAGTAAACTTGGAATCAGGATTTTGATCGGTTCGTCTGAGTCCGACATTCTTCGAGCGGCCAGCCGAACTGTTCCCATATTGAAAGTTTGTTCCAGTCTTTGATAAACTCCGCCAACTTGCCATTCTCGACCCGGAACAGGGCACTTGCGGTCCACTGCGCTTTCTTTCCATTCGGAGGAATGTCGCCGTGCGGTTCTCCTTTGTGATGACCTTCGGCGGTGTAATGTAGACACACCCGGTCGTCTTTTGCGAACAACACATCAAAATTCACGATGTGCAGATCGTTGACTTGCTTCATCAGCTTCGCGTGATCTTCTGCATACTTTTCCAGAGTGTGAACGTTTGGAAACGTCGTCGGGCAGTAAAGGTGTTTCCCGGCGCGCATAAATGCTTGACAGCCTCGGCGCTGGCGCGTTGAGAGTCGTAGGAAATACTGATGTACTCCTTCGCTAAATCAATATTCTTCTGTTCTTCGGGCGTATAATTCGCGGTGTTGTCAGGCATACATGGGCAAAGCTTACGACTGACTGAGCGCCTTTTGCTCCTGCGCGACTTGTGCGGCGGGAATGTTGAGGACCAGCTTGTCATCACGAATCGAGGCGACTGTGTTCAATGAGAGGACATGGTGCTGCCCGTGAGCAGCCGGGTCGTTTTTGGTCAACTTAATCGCCAAGTGATCCACAGTTCCCACATGCTGACCGCCCGAGCCAATGACTTCCATGTGCTCCGTAATTTGCGAAGTATCTACCAGTCAAGAGTCTCCTGAGATTTGAGTTTGAGGAAGAAAAATTTGACTTCCTCAGATAGGAGTTCGGCCCGGCAGACGTGTTTCCACGAAAACTTCTGGGTTGTATCGGAACTTTTGGACTCGACACCGAGTGGAAAACTGTTGCACTTTACGACGTCCATCGTCAGAACCAAATCGAGGAAACGGGACATTCGCCGATATATTGTCTAGACGCTCGTTTTTGCAATAATTTGAAAGGTTCAGGAACGCAGTGTTAGCGCACGCCGATACGATAACTCAGTGACAGGAACGGGAAGCAACGAGCATCGATCATTATCAAAACTTGCGCTGAAGCATCCTTATCAAAACTTGCGCTGAAGCATCCTTTGCCGGTCTTTTTTGTGCTGGCGTACGTCTTGTCCTGGTTCGTGTTCGTGCCCATGATCGCGTTTCACGCACCGGTGCAGTTCACCATTCTGGCCTCGTTTGGCCCCTGTGCTGCCGCCATCATTACACACTACTTAAGAACGAAGAACTGGCGGGCATTTCGACTAATCGGCTCCCTCCGTCGAAGTGCGGCGGCGGCGTGCGCCGGTGTAGTTCTGACTGTGCTTGCTTATGTGGTCCTTCCTGCGCTGGTAACCGCCAATCCTTCGAAGCTTCACTGGAGCATTCTGATCTCCCCAACCGTTTACAACTACTCGACCTTTGTTAGGTGGCCCTTTAGGGGAAGAATTCGGCTGACGTGGGTATGCTCTCCCCAAACTGGAAGCCCGGTTTGATCCGACAGTCGGATGTGCTGTGCTCGGCATATTCTGGGCCGGTTGGCACCTTCCCTTATTCTTCGCGCCGGGGTGGACGTCGTCGCCGTTTTGGATCTATGTGCTGATCGTCATCAGCCTTTCTTTGATTATTGGGTTTGTTACCAATGTTGCACGATTTGCAGTTGTTCCGGCCATCGTCACGCACGCCATGTTTAACACCGTCTCACGATTTCTGAATGGATTGTTCAAAGAGGTTCAA
Organism: Acidobacteriaceae bacterium; assembly: GCA_019239585.1. Classification (GTDB taxonomy): domain Bacteria; phylum Acidobacteriota; class Terriglobia; order Bryobacterales; family Bryobacteraceae; genus Bog-105. Next base: position 3,517 of record JAFAZU010000613.1, on the reverse strand, counting down.
CCCTCTGCGGCAATACCCTTCGAATTGGTCCTTGCGTTGGGGGCTTCTGTGTTGGTCTTGTGCTGCTGCTTTTTACGCGGGGACGACTTGGGTATTCGCACTCTCAGCATCCGAGTGAAAAAGCATCAGAAATTCCCATCCTGCCCTGAATGGGTTTTTGTCCCGAATTCTTATGACCGTTCCCAATCGGTTCGGTGCCCGAGCCTGGTGCCGGGGAGGTTGAGCCAGCTGACACGCAGGATTTTGTGCGCGATACGGGTAAGGAGTTTGTTAATAGCGGGGCCAAGGCGTTTCTCCAAGCCTTCAAGTCGAACGCCAAGATCGCCCCGCGGCTGTCCGACGCGGTGAAGGGAGCGGTTTCCGACATCTCCCGTGTAACGAATGTGGCCCTGAATATGGAGCCAAGAACGCCTTTTTCGAAGACCTTTCGTCCTCGCCCGCCCATTCAATGGCGGCGCACCGGCCCTTAGGATCGGTCAATCGCGCCAGACTCGCGGCTTACCGCGCCCTTTCCCAAAAGCGTCTTTCCGAGAACGGCAAGCCCACCGAGGAGATCACAAGCCCTTACGGGGTTCCTGCTTAAGGCAGATCCGGGCCGAAAATTACCCATTCAGTAAATTTTCACGCTCGGCACGCAATCTCATCCGCAACGTCTATACTTTAAATAGAGTTTCCAGCCTTTCGAATTGGCTGTTTATCCGGGAGGGTTCTTGCTGTCATCCCAGCGGCGTTATTTCTTTTTTGTTCCACTTGTGATCGGCCTTTGCGCTTTGGGGGGCGGGTTTTTTGGGCCTGGTCCCAGGCTGGTCCGAGCAGCTTCTCAGCATAGTGTCAGCGGTGCCTCGGACCAGGACGTAAAAGCCAGTATTGAGTCGTTTACGAAGGTCTATGACATTGTTGGAGACAACTATGCCGATAAGCTGTCCGCCGATAGGGGAATTTATAAGGGCGCGATCCCCGGCATGCTGCGGACGCTGGACCCGCATTCAAACTTCTTTGATCCGAAGGAATTTGCCGGAATGCGTGAGGAGCAGCATGGCCGTTATTACGGCGTCGGCATGCTGATCGGCCCGCAACCGCGCACCGGCAAGGTAATGGTAGTTCACCCGTTTGGCGGTACTCCTGCTTATAAAGCAGGCATTCGTCCCGGTGACGTCCTGATACAAGTCAATGATAAGCGCGTAGATAATGCGACCAGTGATGAGGTAAAAGACCTCCTGCGCGGACCGAAAGGCACCAAGGTACAAATTGTCGTGAGCCGGGAAGGGGCGGAAAAGCCGCTCACCTTTAACCTGGTACGCGCTGAGGTGCCGCGCAACAGCGTGGACGAGGCTTTTTGGGTTAAACCAGGAGTTGCCTTCATGCGCATTCAGCAGTTTACGGAAACCACCGGCAAGGAAGTGGAAGACAATCTGCACCGTCTCGGAGAGCAGAACATTGAGGGCTTGATTCTGGACCTGCGGGAGAATCCGGGCGGTCTTCTGTCGGAAGGCGTTGCTGTAGCGGGCCGCTGGCTGGATCGCGGTCAGGTGGTTGTTTCCCATAAGGGTCGCGCTTACGCAGAAAAACCTTATCTGGCTCGTGGCAGTCAGTATGGCGAAAAGTACCCGATTGTCGTGCTGGTGAACCGTTTCTCTGCTTCCGCTGCTGAGATTGTGGCGGGCGCTTTACAGGACCATGACCGGGCTTGGATTCTGGGCGACACAACCTTCGGCAAGGGCCTTGTACAAACCGTGTACCCACTCAGTGACAGTACTGGCCTGGCGTTGACAACTCAGCATTACTACACTCCGAGCGGCCGTTTAATTCAGCGCGACTATTCCAACCTGTCGTTTCTTGATTACTACTACGGCAAGCGGACACAGGTAAATAATCCTACGGATGTCAAGCAAACGGATTTGGGCCGTGTCGTGTATGGCGGCGGCGGTATTACGCCGGACGAAAAGTATGAAACGCCCAAGCTTGATCCCTTTGAGCTGAGCTTATTGAGAAAGAACCTGTTCTTTAACTACTCGGCTCATTATTTTTCGGCCCATCCAACGCAGCTTGCGAAGGGTTGGACTCCTGATGAGAACGTCTTGAATGACTTTCACGATTGGCTGATGAAACAAGGAGTTCAGTTCACGGAGGCCGACTGGACACGAGATCATTCCTGGCTTCGGGACGATTTGCAACGGGAAATGTACATTACGGCATTCAGCTATGAAGATTCGCAAAAGGTAGCCGTTGAGCAGGACGTCGAAGTGCAGAAAGCCATGGATGCCTTGCCAAAAGCCGCTCACTTGTTAACGGAATCAAAAGCTCGGTATGAGAAGCAGCGGGCCAGCCGTTAGCTCCCGATCCCTTGACCGCACAGCAAAATATCGCAACAGCAGTTGCTCCTCAAATCACAGTTCTCGATACGGGTGGGCAATACACTCACCTGATTGCCCGGCGGGTCCGCGAACTCGGCGTTTATGCGGATGTCCAGCCAAGCGACACGCCGGCTCGTGAATTGATTGGTCGTAAGGGCATCATCATCTCCGGCGGCCCCGCGAGCGTTTACGAGGCGAGCAGTCCTCAGATTGACCCCGCTCTTTTTTCGCGCCATCAGCCCGTTCTCGGCATCTGTTATGGGCATCAGTTGTTAGCTCACCATCTGGGCGGGAGAGTTCATAAAGGCGAGCGGGGCGAGTATGGCATTGCCCACCTCAGTGTCATCTGCGAGGATGCGCTTTGGAACGGCGTAACTCGTTCACAGATCTGGATGAGCCACAGTGACACGGTGGAAGTGCTTCCGCCCGGCTTCCGCATCACGGCTGCTACGGAGACGTCTGACATAGCGGCCATGTCGCACCCCGAGCGCAAACTGTTTGGGCTTCAGTTCCATCCGGAAGTGGTTCACACGCACGCGGGTATGCGCATTCTGGAAAATTTTCTCTTCGACGTTTGCGGCGCTGAAAAGGACTGGAATGTTTCGCAACGGGTGCCGCTAGTGGAAGAGCAGATCCGGCAAGCGGCAAAAGGCCGTAACGTATTTTTCTTTGTGAGCGGCGGCGTCGATTCCACGGTTGCTTATACTCTTTGTCTTCGGGCGCTCGGCCCGAACCGCGTTTACGGGATTTATGTGGACACGGGATTGATGCGCAAGGATGAAACAGAGTTCGTGCAAAGCATCTTCAACGAACTGGGTGCCAAGCATTTCATGGTCGATCGGGCTGAAGAAGAATTTCTTTTGGCGCTGGATGGCGTGTAGGATCCGGAAGAAAAACGTCGCGCCATTGGTGAACGGTTTGTAAAGGTCCAGGAGCGCATTCTTAGGACGGAACACTTCTTGGACGGCCATTGGATTTTAGGCCAGGGCACCATTTATCCGGACACGATTGAGTCCGGCGGTACAGCTAAAGCGGATGTGATTAAAACTCACCACAATCGAGTTGCAGGCATCCAGGCATTAATTGACTCGGGCCGCATTGTCGAGCCGCTGACAGCTTTCTACAAAGACGAGGTGCGCGAAATTGGCCGTGAGATTGGGGTA